>CAZUZE010000149.1:0-5896 GCA_964624565.1 uncultured Robiginitalea sp. | reverse complement strand
TCGAAACCCCATGGCTTTTATTTTGTTTATCCCTTAAATTTACGAAAAGAGCCGTGGCAACCACATGACTTACATCATTGTTTGCCCGCGGTGGGAATGATTACTTTTAAAACCATAATAAGCTATTATGAAAGGCTCCTTTAATGCGCTAATCAACTCGGAAACACCCGTTCTGATCGATTTTTACGCGGACTGGTGTGCGCCCTGCAAAATGCTCTCGCCCATCCTGAAAGACGTAAAGCAAGAGTTGGGGGACCGGATCAAAATCCTGAAAATCGATGTGGACAGAAACGAGGCCATTGCGGGCCGTTACCAGGTCCGGGGGGTGCCGACGATGATTCTCTTCAAGAGGGGGGAAATCCGATGGAGGAAATCCGGAGTCCTGCCCAAAGATGCCATTCTCGGCGACATCGAGCCCCTTCTTTAACCCACAGGACGGGAATCGCCCGGGACATATGGTTTTAACAAACGCTATGAGACACTTGAAATTCAGGCCTTTGCCAAGGAAAGAAGTCCACGGTGTGAATACCGGCCCGGTGCCCCCTTTCCCCCTGCCCGGATTTTTTTCAGGGCTGAGGACCCCACGGCCGGGGGATGCGGGAAACTGCTTGTTGCTGCCCCTGCTTTCGCTGCTGTTCCTGGGGGCTTCCTGTGGCGGCCGGGAGGAACCCATCCTCCCGGAACGGGGGGACATTACCGCGTCC
This sequence comes from uncultured Robiginitalea sp., assembly GCA_964624565.1. Lineage (GTDB taxonomy): Bacteria > Bacteroidota > Bacteroidia > Flavobacteriales > Flavobacteriaceae > Robiginitalea. The sequence continues at coordinate 5,192 of CAZUZE010000149.1, read as the reverse complement.
GTCTATGCATCCGCGACCATTTGGCCCGACAGCATGTACCAGGTCTATGCCTCGGTTAGCGGGATTTTGGAGCAAAACCTGGTCGAAGAGGGCGATCCCGTGCAATCCGGGTATCCCCTGCTCCATATCACGGATGCCAACCCCAGGCTCTCTGCGGAGAACGCCCGCCTGCAAATGGAGCTGGCCAAACAGAATTACAGGGGTGCCTCCACCCCTTTAAAGGACCTGGAGGCCCAGATCCGGACGGCGGAGCTCACCTACCGGGACGATTCGGTGAACTTCAGGCGGCAGGAAAAACTCTGGTCCCAGAAAATCGGTTCCCAGTCGGATTTTGAAAATCGGAAACTGGCCTATGAGCGCTCGCACAACCAGCTGCAGCGCCTCAGAAGTGAATACAACAGGCTGCAGAAGGAACTGCGAACCCAGATGATACAGGCGGAGAACACCTACAGGTCCCGAATGGTAAGCACCTCGGACTACACGGTTCGCAGTGCGATCGACGGCAAGGTATACGCCCTTTACAAAGAGCCCGGGGAAGGGGTGCTCCCCAATGAACCCCTGGCCCTTATCGGGAGTCCGGATGTGTTCCTGGCGGAACTGTTGGTGGATGAAATCGACATCGTACAAATCAAAACGGGCCAGCTGGCGCTGCTCACCCTGGACGCCTACCCCGATACCGTTTTTGAGACACGGGTGACCAAAATATACCCCCAGAAAGACGCGCGCTCCCAGACGTTTAAACTGGAGGCCCGGTTTGAAAAAGCTCCGGATATCCTGTATCCGGGCCTTTCCGGGGAAGCGAATATCGTCATCGACCGGCGGGAAGGGGTACTGACAATACCCAGGAACTACCTGGTCGGAACGGACAGTGTCCGCACGGCCCGGGGGATGCGCAAGGTAGTCACCGGGCTGAAAACCCTGGACCGTATTGAAATTATCGAAGGCATCGACCCCACGACGGAACTCCTAAGCCCTGAGCGATGAAACAATGGCCCCTTATCCTTAGCATCGCCCGCACACACCTGCTGACCAAGATGAAATCCACCGCAACAGCGGCACTTGGGGTAACCTTCGGGATCGGCGCCTATATAACCCTGGTGAGTTTTATGACAGGGCTCAACGCCATGCTGGACGACCTGATCCTGAACCAGACCCCCCATATCCACCTGTATAATGAAGTACGGCCCAGTGAGGTACAGCCGCTGGACCGGTATGCCCTTTTCAAAGGGGACCTGCTCCAGATCCGATCCGTACGGCCAAAGGAGGGGCAGCTAAAAATCCACAACGCCCTTCCAATCCTCAAAAAACTCAAATCCACCCGGGGAGTGGTCGGGGCCACCCCCCGGCTGAGGGCGCAAATCTTCTATCTCTCGGGCAGCATAAACCTTGGCGGGGTCCTCGTGGGAATGGATATCCTGGAAGAGGCCCGGATATCCAACCTCGGGGATTACATCGTTCAGGGAAGCGCCCGGGCGCTGGATGAGTCGGACAACGGGATCATACTGGGGATTGGCCTGGCGGAAAAAATGTCGCTCCACATGGGGGACCGGGTACAGGTGAGCACCCCGGAAGGGGCGGTATTCCCCCTGCGCATTGTGGGGCTCTACCAAAGCGGGTTGGCCGATATCGACAATTCACAGAGCCTGGTCCGGCTGCAGACGGCCCAGCGCATTATGGGGGAAGCCGCCAACTATATTACCGATATCCACATCAAACTCGCCGATGTTGAGAATGCCCCTGCAATGGCGCGCGCCCTCCAGGCACAGTACCAGGTCAAGGCGCGGGACGTGCAGGATGCCAATGCCCAGTTCGAAACCGGCACCACCATCCGGAACCTGATTACCTATGCGGTCTCGATCACCCTCCTGATCGTGGCCGGATTCGGGATCTACAATATCCTGAACATGCTGATCTATGAAAAGATGAACGACATCGCCATCCTGAAGGCCACAGGCTTTTCGGGAATGGATGTGCACAACATCTTTATGAGCCAGGCACTTCTGATCGGGTTGATGGGCGGGCTCTCCGGGCTGCTGCTTGGGTTTGGCCTGAGCAGGCTCATCGATTCCCTGCCGTTTGAAACCGAAGCCCTGCCCACCATTACGACCTTTCCGGTCAACCACAACCCGATGTTCTATGTGATCGGGATTACCTTTGCCCTGATCTCCACCTTTATCGCGGGGTACCTGCCCGCGGCCAAGGCCAGGAAAATCGATCCCGTGCAGATCATCCGCGGAAATTAAAAACGACCTATGAGCACTGTACTGGAGGCCCGGAATATTGATAAAATCTTTAAAAAACCCGTGGAGTACCACGTGCTCAGGGATATTTCCTTTGCCCTGCTGGAAGGGCAGTTTGCCAGTATTATGGGAAAATCCGGATCCGGGAAATCCACCCTGCTCTATATCCTCTCCACCATGGATACGGATTATGAGGGCGCCCTCTACCTGAAGGGGGAGCTGATTACGGGACAATCCCGGAAGCACCTCGCACGGCTGAGAAATGAATATATCGGGTTTGTCTTTCAGTTCCATTACCTGCTCCTGGAGTTCAGCGTCCTGGACAATGTGATGCTCCCTGCCCGCAAGCTCGGGAAGAAGTCCGCAGAGGAGGTCCGGCACGACGCCATGGAAAAACTGCGGATGCTCCATATCGAAAAGCTGGCCGATAAAAAGGCATCCCAGATATCCGGGGGGGAAAAACAGCGGGTAGCCATTGCCAGGGCCCTGATCAATAACCCGGCCATCCTGATGGGAGATGAGCCCACCGGGAATTTGGACAGCTACAATTCGGAAAATGTATTTCAGATATTCAAGCAGCTCCGCGAAGAAGCCGGCTTGTCGCTGCTGATCGTCACCCACGACGAAGATTTTGCCGCCCGGACCGACCGCATCCTCCAGATGGAAGACGGCCGGATAGTTGGCGGGATGTAGCCGGGCCTGACTATTCCCATCGGTTGAGGCGCCTGCGCAACTGCAGGACCTCTTCCTGAAGTGCCTCCATCCGTCCGAGCAGATGATCTACAGCCATCAGTCCCTGGGGACCGATCTCCAGGTCCCTGTGCAGGCGGACGAGGCGTTCCAGCCTTCGCAAATCCTTTCGGGATATGACCGCTTCGGATTCCACCTCCCTTATTTCGATAAGTTCGACCTCCTTCAGCGAGTACACAAAAGACTCTTCCAGGGCATGACCTTTGCAAAAATCAGTGATGCGAATATACTTCCGGGTCTTCATACAGCTAGAGGTTTGTGGCTTTTAGTGATTCAAAAAGGCGTTCCTGTTCCGGTGTCAGTTTTGTGGGCAGGGCCACCTCGTAGGTAATAAACAGGTCCCCGAACTCTCCTTCCTTCTTGTATTTCGGGAATCCCTTGCCCCCGAGTTTGACCCGGGTGTTGTTCCGGGTAAGGGGCTTTACTTTTAATTTGGCTTTGCCGTCAAAGGTTTCAACGGTGAGGTCCCCCCCCAGGATGGCAGTGGTCAGGGGAAGGGGAACCGTCTTGTAAAGGTTGGCCCCCTCCCGCCGAAATCCGGTTGCATTGGAAATTTCAAAAGTGATGTAGAGGTCGCCTTTCGGCCCCCCATTGATCCCGGGTCCGCCGTATCCCTTAATGCGTATGGTCTGCCCGTCCTCTATGCCTGCAGGGATTGTAATCCGGATATTGCGGTCCCCGAGCGTGAGGGTGCGCTTGTGGGTCTGATAGACCTCCCTCAGGTCGAGCTGGAGGCTCGCATTGAAGTCCTGCCCCCTGAAGCCCCTTCCCCTGCCCTGTCCGCTGCGCCCGGAGGTGAACCCGCCGAACATGGATTCAAAGAAATCGGAGAAGTCCCCTTCCTGGCCGGTAGAATAAGTATACTGGCCCGCCCCGCCAGCCGATTCCCTGGATTTACGCGCCTTTTCAAACTCTTCCGCGTGTTTCCAGTCTTTGCCATACTGGTCGTACTTCTTGCGTTTCTCGGGATCGCTGAGGACTTCGTGGGCCTCATTGACCTGCTTGAACTGGAGTTCCGCACCCGAATCGTTCGGGTTCAGGTCCGGGTGGTACTTCCTGGCGAGTTTCCGGTAAGCGGCCTTAATTTCCTTGGGCGAGGCCGTGGATGGGATTCCCAGTACTTTGTAGTAATCGATAAAATCCATAAATGCGTATCGCAGTTAGTTAAAAAAGCAATTTAAGCCACCTGTCCGATACCGGCAGACAGGAGTTTTGACTTCAGAACTACCTCCCCCCCGGGACCTCCGGGACCTAATTGCAGGCCGAATAAATGTATCACCAGGGTTATCACACCAATGAACAACAATAAAAATAGCACGTTTTGCTGAAACTCACTCTGCGTGATCCTGTCGAGGATCCTCTTTCCGGCATAAGTTCCCGCTAGGCCGACCAGTACCAGGATGGGAATCAGGTAGAGATCGTGCTTATGGACATACCCGTTATACACATAGACCACGGACCTGCTCAGGTCGATGCCGAGGTCTATGGTGGCAGAAGTGGCTATGAACATATCCTTTTTGAGCCGGAACGCAGCCATGGTGGCCCCACGGATGGCCCCACCGGTTCCGAGCAGCCCTGCCATGAGGCCGGATACAATCCCCCCTGCAATGGCATTTTCCCTGCTCGGGTGGATTTTGAGGGTCTTGCGAACCAGGAACAAAACGCTGAAGGCGATCAGGAAAATCCCCAGTGAAATCCCCAGGAACTTTGGGTTCGCGAACCGGCTGAGATAGGCCCCGACAATGACGAAGACAATAGCGGGCAGGCCCAGGAATATCAGTAAATGGCGGTCGATGCCCTTCCTGAAGAACCCGATCTTGGTCAGGTTGCTCGAGAGGTGAAAAAGCGCGGTTACGCCCAGCACGCTCTGAAAATCCATGAAATAGCTGGCGACGGGAACAAAATACACCGAGGATCCAAACCCTCCTACGGTACCCAGAATTTCCGCAACCAGGGCCAGGATGATAAACCATGGCAGGTAGCGTTCCAACATCCCTTTTTCCTTTGTGGTAAAAGTAACTTCACCCCCGCTAATACCAACTGATATTGGTCAGTGGGCCGGAGGATCACGCCCCGGATTCAAATTTTCTTCCCTGAGGTTTGTACGGGTATCAAAAAGGGGGTTATATTTGTCCCGCTAATTCAATGGCCACGTGGCGGAATTGGTAGACGCGCTACCTTGAGGGGGTAGTGTCCTACGGA
>CAZUZE010000148.1:0-5904 GCA_964624565.1 uncultured Robiginitalea sp. | reverse complement strand
AAAATGGGAACGAGGTCTATAACGGCCGATCCGATTTTTTTCAAAAAGGGGTTCCGGGGGGTAAGTGCGTTCGGTTTCAAGGTGGTGCCAGTTCGGTTTCGGAGCTGTTCTTTTGCCCGGAGGTTCCCAAGGGTGTGCCCCGGTCCGGTAAGCCCAGATTAAAGGTAGTCATTATAGGGCTATTTTGAGAGATAATTAAACAGGTTCCGGTCCCCCCCGACCCTTGGCAGGGATCTGCCTGTATGTGGGGAAGCACCAGGCGCCGTTTCTGTGAACGAGGCCCCAGGCAGGTTCTTTTTGCCTGGCCATATGGGGTCCGTGGGCCCTTTTTTTGCCGAGGGGTCCCCGGCCACGGGACCTGACCTCATTCCCGGAAAAAACAAACCGTGGCTTCCACGGCCCGGGCAGGTTTATGATTCCGGAATTTGATAGCGTGATATTTTTTTAGGATATTGCCTGACCTTACAAACCAAAAACAATCTAATTCAACCCACCTTTATGAAGCGTATCTGCTCCTTATTGCTTTTTTTCCTGGCGTTCTGTGTGAATGCCCAGGATATCCGGGTAAAAGAAACCATCAGCAATCCCTCCAACCGAATCAATGACGGGGTCATCAGCCTGGAGGTGTCCGGAGGCCGGCCGCCGTATTCCTACAAGTGGAGTAACCAGCAAACCCCCCTAAGTTCCAATCGGGCCACAGGGCTGGTCGAGGGGATTTCCTATGATGTCATCATCACGGATGCCCGCGGGAATACCGTGACCAAGGTGTACAAGGTGCCCTCCGAGGCGATCACCGAAGTGTTCAACGGGGCCATGACCCCGGCGGTCAGTGCCCTGGGCGCGATCCTTTTCTGGGATCCCTTCGCAGCAACGGGGATCTACGACCCCGTGGTCTACACAGAATCCGCCAAGATACCCATCCCGGGCTGGAGTCCCGACGTTTCGGATCGTTTTGTCCTGAAGAAATGGATCCGTCCGGACGGGTCCCATGTCAGCAAAGGCGACCCGATCGCCCTGGTAACCGATTCGTCCAATTCCGAAATTACGGTTACTTCCCGTGCAGGGGGTACCCTGAAACACCTGGTTGGGGAGGGGAATGTCATTTACGATTCCGGCAACAGTGAAGATCTGATCGCACGGGGGGCCCATTTCCTGGCAGATATCCGTTTCGATGCCCCTGAAGTCCTCACCCACCCGAACGGGGACCCTGTCACCAAGGGCATTCCCTTTATCGTGATCTGGCTGGTGCTGGGGGCCACCTTCTTTACCCTCCGCATGGGCTTTATCAATATCAGGGGCTTCCGGCATTCGCTGCAGTTGGCCCGTGGAAACTATGACGACCCTGGCGCCCCGGGGCAGGTCACCCACTTCCAGGCCCTGGCCACGGCGGTTTCGGGAACGGTTGGCCTCGGAAATATCGCAGGGGTGGCCGTGGCGGTTTCCCTCGGGGGGGCCGGGGCAACTTTCTGGATGATCGTCTGCGGGCTTCTCGGGATGTCCTCCAAATTCGTGGAGTGCACCCTGGGGGTGAAATACCGCGATATCCTTCCCGATGGCCGCGTCTTTGGCGGCCCGATGAACTATCTGAGGTACGGCCTTGAAAAGCGCAACCTGAAGGGGCTTGGCAAGGTACTCGCCGGGCTTTTCGCGGTCCTGTGCGTGGGTGCCTCCTTCGGCGGCGGGAACATGTTCCAGGCAAATCAGTCTTTCGAGCAGCTCGCCGGGCAGTTTTCAATCCTTGAAGGCAATGGGTTCTGGTTCGGGATCGTGACGGCCATCCTCGTGGGGGTGGTCATCATTGGTGGGATCAGGAGCATTGCAAACGTCACCGGGCGGATAGTCCCCCTGATGGCCTCGATCTATATCCTGGCTGCCCTGGCAGTGATTATCATTAATATCCAGAACATCGGGCCTGCTTTTTCCGCCATTTTCGAAGGGGCCTTCAGTCCCTCTGCGGTCAAAGGAGGTATTATCGGAGTACTGGTGGTCGGGTTTCAGAGGGCGGCTTTTTCCAATGAGGCCGGGGTGGGCTCTGCTGCCATAGCGCATAGTGCCGTGAAGACAAACAACCCTCCTTCTGAAGGCTTCGTGGCACTGCTCGAACCATTTATAGATACGGTGGTGGTCTGTACCCTGACGGCCCTCGTCCTGATCTTTACGGGCATGCACGAGGTGGAGGGAATGGCCGGGGCCCAGCTGACCTCGGATGCCTTCGGAAGTGTGTTCTCCTGGTTCCCCTATGTGCTGGGGATCGCCGTTTTCCTGTTTGCCTTTTCAACGATGATCTCCTGGTCTTATTACGGGATGCGCGCCTGGACCTACCTCTTTGGGAAAAGCAAGCGGGCCGAGATGGTCTATAAAATGCTCTTCCTCGTCTTTGTGGTCATCGGGGCTTCCGTGAGCCTTGGAGCCGTACTGGATTTCTCAGACATGATGATCCTGGCGATGTCGTTCCCGAATATCATCGGGCTCTATATCATGTCGGGGGAGGTGCGACACGACCTCAATGATTACCTGAAACGCCTGAAAAGCAACCAGCTCTTCCGCAAGCAGCCTGCAAAATAGGGTCAGTCCCGGGTCCTATATTTGGACCATGAGGCGACCGGAATCCCACTTCAGCAACCATCCAGGACTGCGAAGTGGGATTTTTTATTTCCTCCTGCTGATGAGCCTGCTCCAGGGGGTCAAATGGGTCCTGTCAACATGGACCGGTGGGGGAGGGCGGGAAGCGATCCTGCCGGAAGACCCCCTGCTGAGGCCCCGGCTTGATTCGATCCGCAGGCGGCTCCGCGAGGAACGTCCATGGGCACTGCGCCCCACGGACCCCAACCAGCTTGACGACTACCGGGGCTATCTGCTGGGCATCCCCTTCGAAGCGCTGGACTCCCTGTACGCCTTCAGGGCCCGTGGCGGGGTGCTGACGCGTATGGGCGATTTTCGCGATGTTTCCGGGCTTGCGGACAGCACCTGCCGGAGGCTGAGTCCCTTTTTGCGGTTTCCCGAAGTGAAACCACGGGTAGGGGAGCACCCGTTGGTAGCGGCCCGGGACCTGAACACTGTGACGGCGGAGCAGTTGATGTCCGTCCGCGGCATCGGTCCCGTACTCTCCAAACGCATCGTCGCTTTCCGGGAGGCGCTCGGGGGGTTTCTGAGTGCCTCCCAGCTTCTCGATGTCTATGGCCTCGACCCCGAAACAGCCCGAAGGGTTGCTGGGGCGTTCCCATTGCTCACGGTACCCCCGGTGGAAAAGCTGGATATCAATGAGGCCACCACGGGAGAGCTGGCAGAAATCCTGTACCTGAACCGTCACATGGCAGAAGACATTGTCGCCCGCAGGTCCCGGGTCGGGAAGTATCAGCGTCTGGAGGAGTTGTACCAGGTGGAGAGCCTCCCCAAAGATAGAATTGAGAGAATTGCACTATATTTGAAGCTCTAAAAATTTGCTATGATTACTGAAACTTCGCTGTCCGTCAATTTTGAATATTCGGAAACCCAGCGACTCGTCGCAGCCTCTGCCCGTGAATTTGCCAGGCAGTATATCGCCCCCCATATAATGGAGTGGGATGAATCCCAGACCTTTCCCGTAGAGGTCTTTAAAAAGGCGGGTTCCCTGGGTTTTATGGGGATACTGGTTCCCGAGTCCCTCGGGGGTTCCGGCATGGGGTATCACGAATACGTCGCCATTATCGAAGAAATCTCCATTGTGGACCCTTCCATCGGCCTTTCGGTAGCCGCCCACAATTCGCTTTGCACGAACCATATCCTGATGTTCGGGGATGAGGCGCAAAAGGCGCGCTGGATCCCTAAACTTGCCACCGCCGAGTGGATAGGCGCCTGGGGCCTGACCGAACATAACACGGGTTCCGATGCCGGCGGGATGAACACCACCGCCCGGAAGCAGGGGGATCAGTGGGTCCTCAACGGGGCCAAGAATTTTATCACCCACGGCAAGAGCGGGGATATCGCCGTAGTCATCGCCCGTACAGGCGAAAAGGGAGACAGCCACGGCATGACCGCTTTCGTCATTGAAAAGGGAACCCCCGGCTTCAGCAGCGGGAAAAAGGAAGACAAACTGGGGATGCGGGCCAGTGAAACGGCAGAGCTGGTTTTTGACAACTGCATCATTCCGGATGAAAACCGCCTTGGTGCTGTCGGTGAGGGCTTTATCCAGTCGATGAAAATCCTTGACGGGGGGCGCATTTCCATCGGGGCCCTGTCCCTCGGAATTGCCAAGGGCGCCTACCAGGCAGCCCTGAAGTATTCCAAAGAACGGGTTCAGTTCGGGAAACCGATCAGCCACTTTCAGGGGATTTCCTTTAAACTGGCTGAAATGGCGACGGAAATCGAAGCTGCGGAACTGATGGTGCACAAGGCCGCCTTCCTCAAGAATGCGGGCCGGCCGGTGACCCAGCAGAGCGCCATGGCGAAGATGTACGCCTCCGAGGTCTGTGTGAAGGTGGCCAACGAAGCTGTTCAGATCCACGGGGGGTATGGATATACCAAGGACTTTCCCGTGGAAAAGTTTTATCGGGACTCCAAATTGTGCACCATTGGAGAGGGGACCACGGAAATCCAAAAAGTGGTTATCGCCAAAAATATTTTAAAAGAATAGAGTTGTTTTACAAGAATGCGTGTATATTTGCACCCGCATTTCTAAACGAAAGGAGGTTGTAGCCATGTTAATTATACCAGTAAAAGAAGGAGAAAACATCGATCGGGCACTGAAGCGTTTCAAACGTAAATTTGACCGGACAGGGACCATGCGTCAATTGCGCAAAAGGCAACAGTTTACCAAACCTTCCGTCGAGCGCAGGCAACAAGTGCTCAAAGCGAGATACATACAGCACCTGAGAGACCAGGAGGAAATCTAACCTGAACTTCCAGCACCAGATACGAAAACCCGGATTCCCTTGGAACCCGGGTTTTCTTTTTTTGCTTTTGTATCTTTAAACAATGACACCTGAAGAATTCAGAAAGTACCTGGCCCTGGAGCGGAAGTATTCCACCCACACGGTCAATGCCTATATGCGGGATGTCCTCAGCTTTGAAGCCTATTGCAGGGCCGAGCACCCGGATGCGCCCTTAAACACGCTTCCCTATACCGTGATCCGAAGCTGGATCATTTCCTGCCTGGAAGAAGGGTGCAGCAACCGCACGGTCAACCGGAAGGTTTCCTCCCTGAAGTCCTACTACACCTTTCTGCTGCGCAAGGGGTACATTTCTTTCAACCCCCTGTCGGGTCACCGTCCGCTCAAAACAGACCGCAAGGTAGAGGTGCCGTTCTCCCAGGAGGAGATGCGGGAACTGTTTTCCGCCTGGCCGGAAGGGGAGTCGGGTTTTGAAAGCCTCCGGGACCGGGTGATTGTGGAACTCTTTTACAGTACGGGTATCCGGAGGGCGGAACTGATCGGCCTCCGGGTATCGGACCTGGATATGGAATCAGGGACCCTTAAGGTTCTGGGGAAGCGGAACAAGGAACGCATGATCCCTGTACTCTCGGGGGTGCTCCCCCAAATCGGGGCGTATCTGGCAGCCCGGGAGGAGGCCTTTCCCGAATCGGATTCCCCCTTCCTTTTCCTGTCTGCGTCGGGCAATAAAATATACGAAACCCTTGTTTATAGAATCATAACCAAGTGGCTCGGCACTGTGTCCGAAAAAGTGAAGAAAAGCCCCCATATCCTCAGGCACACTTTTGCGACCCATATGCTGAATCAGGGGGCCGATATGAATTCCGTCAAGGAACTCCTGGGCCATGCTTCCCTGGCGTCCACCCAGGTCTATACGCATAATACATACAAGAAACTTAAGTCTATTTATAACCAGGCCCATCCGAGGGCCTAAAAGAAGGAGGTACTTATGGATATTAAGATGCCCGAACTGGATGGTTACCAGGCAACAGCAAAA
>CAZUZE010000147.1:0-5947 GCA_964624565.1 uncultured Robiginitalea sp. | reverse complement strand
AATGGTGGTGAGGGTAAAAAAGAAATTCGGAAGGGCGTGCCGCCACTTCCGGTAGTTGAACTTAAAAAGGGGGACCGCCCCTTCCAGGATCCAGAAAAAAGAAATCCCGAGGACCAGGAGCAGGCTCCGGTGGGAGGAGGGAATGGTTTCAAAATAGTCGATCAGGGCATCCATATGGTAAAAATATCAAATTCGAAGGTTATTTCAAGGGGTGGCGGGAATCTGCCCCCCTTTATAAATAGTCCGGATATCGGGACTTCAACGCCTCCACAATCCGGAAGGCAGCCGGGCATATCGCCACGTTTTTGAGGGTCAGCGCCCCGATCTGATAGAACTTCCTCCTGTCGGTATGCGGGTATTCCCGGCAGGCCCGGGGCCGCACCTGGTAAATGCCGCAATAGTTATCAGCCCCCAGGAACGGGCAGGGGACCTGCTGCAAGACCATATCCCCGTCCTCATCCTGCCTCAGGTAGGCTTCACTGAATTCGGAGGGCTTCATTTTCAGGTGTCGGGAAATCCGCCCGACGTCCTTGTCGGTAAAGAGGGGGCCCGTGGTCCTGCAACAGTTGCCGCATTGCAGGCAATCGGTCCGCTCGAATTCATCGGTGTGCAGCTCCTGCATGGTCCCGTCCAGGTCCCCGGGGGGGCGGGCTTTGAGCCTCTTAAAAAAAAGGGTGTTCTCCGGCTTTTTCTGAGCGGCCTGCTGGGGCAGTTTTCTCAATTCCTCCTGCATGTAACTCCGTATTTGGCTACCTTTGCGCACCCCTGGCAATCCAGCGGGCAAACGGCTTTTTCAAAAATACGCACCATGGACCTACTGGGAAAGGCTTTAATGGATTTTTATGCCGCCCCCCCGGGGGGCACCCTTCGCAGCCACTCCTCACTCGAAACCGTCGAAACGGTCCCGCTTTCCTATTTTTTCAGGCCCTATGACCAGATGCCTGCCCTGGAACAGGAAGCGCTCGCGCACTGTCGCGGCAGGGTCCTGGACATCGGGTGCGGGGCTGGAAGCCATTGCCTGTACCTGGACCGGAAAGGGGTTGAGAGCACAGGCCTGGACAGCAGTCCCGGGGCAATAGAAACCGCACGCAAAAGAGGGGTTCCACGGGCCGTATGCGCAGACATCCTCAGTTTCCGTGGAAGGAGGTACGATACCCTGTTGCTCCTTATGAACGGCGTTGGGATCTCAGGTACCCTCGGGGGACTCGGGGGATTCCTGGAACACCTGAAGACCCTGTTGGAACCCGGCGGGCAGATCCTGCTGGATTCCAGTGACCTGATCTATATGTTCGATGCCGATGAAGACGGGGGGGTCTGGGTCCCCGGAAATGTCGGATACTATGGGGAGGTCACCTATCGATGGGAATACGAAGGGCAGTTTGGACCGGAATTCCCATGGTTGTTCATCGACTTCAAGACCCTTGAGCAGGAGGCAGCCTCAGCCGGATTTGCGGCGGAACTGCTCAAAACAGGGGCGCATTTCGATTATTTGGCCCGGCTGACCCCATTTCCCTCCTGATTTGCCCCGAAAACGCTAATTTTACCAAAAAAGATTCCCATGTTGAGAAGGATAGCAGCCCTGTTGCTGATGAGTATTGTGTTCATGCCGGTGGGCTGTACTGAGGACTCCGACACCTCGGGGGGCGGTTCCGGGACCGTTGACCGTTCGGGCAACCTGCTCAGTGCCGGGGCAAGCGGGGCGGATTTCCTGGCCAATACCTCTTTTGACCGCCTCAGTATTGAAATCGCCTATGTGGATGGGTTCCGGCCCACGGACCTCGCCCTGGACAACCTCGATCAGTACCTGCGGGAACGGACGTTTAAGGAAGACATCACCTATTCGTTCCGCCCGCTCCCATCCCCGGGGGAGGAGGACCTCACCCTACAGGAGATCGCCACCCTGGAGTCCGAAAACCGGACCCTTTACAACGACGGCAGCACCCTTGCCGTGTATATTTATTTTGCCGATGCCCCTTCCGTGAATGACGATGAATCCGAAGGGTTGGTGACCCTGGGGGCGGTGTACAGGAACACCTCCATGGTAGTGCACGAAAGCACCATTCGCGAACTGGCCTCCAAGAGTGTCCTGGTAACGGTCAGTGAAGTGGAGAGTACCGCCCTGATCCACGAATTCGGGCATTTGTTTGGCCTGGTAGACCTCGGCACCCCTGAGGTTAATCCGCATGAGGACCCGGAGGCCCCCAACCACTGCGAGGTAGCGGGCTGCCTGATGCGGGCCGAACTCGAGTTTGGCACCGGCATCCTCAGCATGCTTGAAAAACGGGCAGCAAAGGGACTTTCCGAACTGCCCGCCCTGGATGCCGAATGCATCCGGGACCTGCAGGCTGCCGGGGGCAGATAGGCCCTGGCTTTGCTTTCCTGGGGGTTTACGGGATATTAAGGTATTTATGGGTCTGGAGGGAAACCCGCCATTTTGGGTTGGCCATGACGTACTCCACGATCAAAGGGGTCACCTTTTCACGTACACTCCATTCCGGTTGCAGGTACAGGAGGCAATCCCCGGAAACCTTTTCGGCCTGCTGTTCGGCAAATACGAGGTCGTGCCGGTTGTAGACGATTACTTTGAGCTCGTCCGCCTTTGATGGAATGGGATCCAGGGGGAGTTTGTTCTTTTTCGGGGAGAGGCAGATCCAGTCCCACACCCCGGTGAGCGGGTACGCCCCGGAGGTCTCGATGTGGATTTTCATGCCCCGTTTCTTCAATTCCCCGGTGAGCGGGCCCATGTCCCAGGTAAGCGGTTCCCCCCCTGTGATGACGATGGTGTCCGAATACCGCGCGGCCTCCTGCGCTATGGTGTGGATGTCCGTGGGCGGATGGGTCTCCGCGTTCCAGCTCTCCTTTACATCGCACCAGTGGCAGCCGACATCACAGCCCCCGACCCGTATGAAATACGCCGCCGTCCCTTTGTGGAAGCCCTCTCCCTGAATCGTGTAAAAGGCTTCCATCAGGGGGAGCATCAACCCCTTATCGACCTGTGACTGTACACCCATTGTTTCCATGGGGCAAAGATAGCAATTCAGGCCACGGGCCTGACGGGAAGATCGCAAAAAGGGGCACTTTAGTATTCGGGTGAATTCCGCTATTTTTACGCAAAATTGAGCACATGAGCCAGGAAGCGGAATTCCGTTCAGAAATCGAAAAAGGATATGCCTTTAAAGGGGATTCCATCACCCTCGGGGCGGCCATGCTCGGGGGGAAAGCCCTTACAGGGGCCCTGGTAAAGGTACCGCTGAAGACGATGAACCGCCACGGGCTGATCGCCGGGGCGACGGGAACCGGGAAGACCAAATCCCTTCAGGTGCTTGCCGAAAACCTCTCCGAGAAGGGGGTGCCTGTCATGCTTATGGACCTCAAAGGGGACCTGAGCGGGCTGGCGCAACCCAGCCCGGGACACCCAAAAATCGATGAGCGCCACCAGCAGATCGGGTTGCCCTTTGAAGCCAGTGCCTTCCCGGTGGAAATCCTCACCCTCTCCGAACAGGAAGGGGTCCGGCTCCGGGCCACCGTTTCGGAATTCGGGCCCGTCCTCCTCTCCCGCATCCTCGACCTGTCCGATACCCAGGCGGGGATTGTGGCCGTCATCTTCAAATACTGCGACGACAACAAACTGCCCCTGCTGGACCTGAAGGACTTTAAAAAAGTGCTGCAATACGCCACCGCTGAGGGCAAGGCGGATTTTGCCAAAGACTACGGGCGCATCAGCACGGCTTCCACAGGGACCATCCTGAGAAAGGTCATTGAGCTGGAACAACAGGGTGCGGACCTGTTTTTCGGGGAAAAGTCCTTTAACGTGGACGACCTGACGCGGATCGATGCCAGCGGTCGGGGGGTGATCAACATCCTGCGCCTTACCGACATACAGAACCGGCCGAAACTCTTTTCCACGTTTATGCTGAGCCTGCTGGCCGAGATCTACAGCACCTTCCCGGAACAGGGGGATACCGAACGCCCCGAGCTGGTCCTCTTTATCGATGAGGCCCACCTGATCTTCAGGGAGGCCTCCACGGCCCTGCTGGAACAAATCGAAAGCATCGTAAAGCTGATCCGTTCCAAGGGGGTGGGGATTTATTTTGTCACCCAGAACCCCACGGACATCCCCAATGAGGTACTGGCCCAACTGGGACTGAAGGTGCAACACGCCCTCAGGGCCTTTACCGCCCGGGACCGCAAAGCCATCAAGCTGACCGCCGAAAATTACCCGGTTTCGGCGTACTACGACACCAAAGAAGTCCTCACCGGGCTGGGGATAGGCGAAGCCCTGGTTACGGCCCTGGATGAAAAGGGACGCCCTACCCCCCTGGCAGCCACCCTGATGCGTGCCCCGATGAGCCGAATGGATGTGCTCACGGAAAAAGAACTGCAGCAGGTCCTGGAGAATTCCAAAATTGCGGCATCCTACAACGAGGTGATCGACCGGGAAAGCGCCTATGAAATCCTGAATGAAAAAATCGAAAAAGCGGAATCCAAACCCGCGGCCCCGCCCCCGAAATCCGCGCCCCGAAGCCGCTCCGGCAGGCAGGACCCCCTCGTAAAAGTGCTCACCAGTGCCACATTTATCCGCGGGGTCATGGGCATCTTAAACAAAGTGATCAAGTAACCAACCCCTAACCCGTTTTTAAGCATCCCCGATGAAGAAATACTTTTTACTGCTCCCCGTTGTCCTTTTGTCCCTGCAATGCGCAAAGGAGAAGGAGACCCCTTTTTTAATCGGCAAAGACCAGGTCGGCAAGCTGATGAAAAGCCATACGGTATCGGACCTTGAGTCGGTTTTTGCCGCAGATTCCCTTATACGGGATACCACCCGGATGGACCTGGGTGGAAACCGGAAAATTGAAGTCTACGAAAAGGGCGGGGCGCACCTGCTGACCCTTACCCCTTCCCGCGACTCCCTCACTACAATTGAAACGGTCTGGATCCGGGACCCGAGGTTCAGGACGGCTGAGGGGATTGGGC
This sequence comes from uncultured Robiginitalea sp., assembly GCA_964624565.1. Lineage (GTDB taxonomy): Bacteria > Bacteroidota > Bacteroidia > Flavobacteriales > Flavobacteriaceae > Robiginitalea. The sequence goes on along the minus strand of CAZUZE010000147.1, from coordinate 973 downwards.
TGGCCTCCACCTACGGGGAGATCGAAAAAACCTATGAAGTCAGGAAGGTGGTGAGCTCCCTGAACAACGTCCTGGTCCTCCTGAAGGACAACCCTTTGTACTTTACCATCTCCAGGGAGGAACTCCCCGGCGCCCTGAAGTATTCAGGCGCGACCGTGGAAGCGATCCAAATCCCGGATGAGGCGCGGGTCAAATACGCCATGGTGGGCTGGGAGTAGTCCGCACATCAGGTGCAGGCTTTACTTTTTGGTAACACGAATCTGGCGGCAGAGTAGTATTTTCCTGTCACGGCTAAAACCAGAAGTACCCGAAATACCCTCAACGCCTGCCCCGGAATGAACATCGAAGCACTCACAGAGGCAATCAATGCCATCTACGATCAAATCCGCCTCAGGGACCCCGCGAACCGGGAGCTACTCGAATCTGTACACCCGGATTTCCGCCTGAGCGCAGAAAACCTGCTCCACTATCTGGTCTTGCGAAACCAGGACTTGCGCGACCTCCATGACCCTCTTTCTGACCTTGGGATATCTTCCCTCCGCACTGCAGAGGGGTACGTCCTGGACAACCTGCACCAGGTGCTTCGCCTGCTGAATATGTTGCAGGGGCGGCCCTGGGCAGGCGGGTCCTCGCCGGGGGGCCCCGGATATGCAATGAGCAAGTCCCTGATCCGGACCCATAGCAACCGTCTTTTCAACCGGTCGCCCGAATACCATGAGCATGAAATCATGGTAACCATGCCCGAATCAGCCGCTTTGGACGGGGAACTGATCGAAAAAATGGCAATCAACGGCATGACCATTGCCCGGATCAACCTCTCCCACGGGGACCCGGATTTATGGACCCGCATGGTCGGGCAGGTTCGTGCCGCCTCAGCAAAAACCGGCAGGGACCTGCGGATCTATATGGACCTTCCGGGCCCCAAAATCCGAATAGAGTTCCCTTCCGGCATTACCGCATTGCCCGTGCATAA
>CAZUZE010000146.1:0-5973 GCA_964624565.1 uncultured Robiginitalea sp. | reverse complement strand
TAAGTGTTTCAAGGATCCTGCGAAGCGGATTACTTCCTTGACCCTTCGCGCCGGGAGCGCTTTTGAAGGGGTGGCAAATATAAATTCAAATTTAGCATTAACCAACAAAATCTGTAAAAAAGCAGGATGATATTCTCTCAAATTGCAATCTTTGTAGTATGAACCTAGTGATTGATGTCGGAAATACGCAGGTCAAGTTTGCCGTTTTCAGGAGGGACCGGATGCTCCACCTGGAAGCGGGTCCCCATGCGGCGTTTACAGAGCATGTAAAACAGGTTTTTGAAAAATACCCGGGCATTGAGCATGCCATCATCTCTGCCGTGAGCAAGCTCGCACCCCATGCCGTGGAGATCCTGTCCGTATTTTGCAGGGTGTATGAGTTGTCGCCCAAGAGTAAAATACCCTTCAAAAACTCCTACGCCACGCCCCAGACCCTGGGCCCGGACCGCATTGCTTTGGCCACTGCGGCCTTTTACCACAACCCGAAGGGCAACACCCTGGTGATCGATGCCGGGACCTGCATCACCTACGACCTGGTAAACGACCGTGGGGAGTACCTGGGAGGGGCCATTTCACCAGGCCTGTACATGCGCTATAAAGCGCTTCACGAATATACGGACAAGCTGCCCTTGCTGACCCCCGAAAGCATCCTGGATTTCATCGGAAATGCGACTGAAACCAGCATGCACAGCGGGGTGGTAAATGGCATCTCCCTCGAAATTGACGGGGTAATCCAGCAGTATAAATCGAGGTTCCCTCATTTAACAGTTATTTTAACAGGAGGGGATGCCCAATTTTTGTCTAAACAGTTAAAAAATACCATATTTGCCCATTCTAATTTTCTCCTGGAGGGCTTAAACCAGCTGTTGGAATACAACAAAGGCTAGATGGTAAAAAAACTTGTTCTCGCATTACTGTGTTTTGCGACCTACGCGGCGTCGGCCCAAAACGGCACCGTTTCTCCCTACTCCCTTTTTGGCGTTGGTGACCTCCGAACCGTCCGGACCGTTGACAATCAGTCCATGGGGGGCCTGGGGATGTACACCGACAGCATCCACATTCACCTCAACAACCCGGCATCCCTGGGCAAACTGGCCCTCACATCCTACTCCGCGGCGGTTTCCCACAGGGAGATTCGCCTGGAGACCTTTGACGAGCAGCAGAACAGTTCGGTGTCCACCCTGGAGTACATCGCCGTAGCCCTGCCGGTCCGGTTCCAGCAGATGGGGGTTTCCTTTGGCCTGAAGCCTTACAGCGCCATGGGCTACAGCCTTTTAAACGAAACCGTGAATTCGGACGGGGCCGAAGTGTCCACACAGTACAACGGGGAAGGGGGGCTCAACCAGGTTTTTTTCTCGGCCGGCTTTCGTGTGATCCCGGACCTTCATGTGGGGGCCACGGTGAACTATTTTTTCGGGAACCTGGAGAAGAGCCGGTTCCAGGTGGTGGAGGATGTCATCTTCGGGACGGTGGACCAGCGCCGCTCAAACGTCAGCGGGTTTGATTTCAACTACGGCCTCACCTATACCCCGAGTTTTGGGAAATACACCCTTTTTACCTCCCTTCGCGTCAATACGCAGGCCAACCTCACTTCCGACAATGAACAGCAGATAGGCACCCTCCTGCCGGAGTCGGGAAGGAATATCGAGATTTTCGATGTGGACCTCGATGAGCTGAACCTAAGACATACTTTTATCAAGATCCCCACTACAACCACGGTGGGCCTTGGTTTCGGGCAGGATAAGAACTGGTTTGTCGGGGCGGAATACAGTTTCCAGAAATACAGCGAGTTTATAAACACCTTCCTGCAGGAGAACAACACAGAGTACGAGGATGCCAGCAGTTATGCCCTGGGCGGCTACTGGGTACCGGACTATACCTCGATCAATTCCTTCTTCGACCGGGTGACCTACAGGGCTGGCGTTCGTCTGGATAAAACGGGTTTGATCGTAAATGACAAGTCGATTGAGAATTTTGGCATAACCTTTGGAATGGGTATACCGATTGGCAGTGACTTCTCCAATTTAAACCTCGGGTTTGAGGTGGGCAGGAGAGGCACGACGATGAACGAACTGGTGCGCGAGAGTTACTTTAAAATAAGTATAGGCCTGGCCTTCAATGCCAGATGGTTCGCGAAGAGACAAATTAATTAATGAAAAATTACTATTTTACGCACCCCTTAATAAATGATGAGATGAAAAAGATATTTATCCTGACGATGGTTGCGGCTTTAGGTGTAACGGGAGTTGGCTTCAGCCAGGCTCAGAACCCCGAATGCATGACCAATCTTTCCATTTATGCAGAGCATGCCAAGGTAAAGAATTACGAGGCAGCGTATACGCCCTGGAAATTTGTGTATGACAATTGCCCCGGAATCAATAAAGCCAATTTCTCACTGGGAGAAAAGATCCTGGACTACAAGATCGAGAATTCCTCAGGGGCTGAGAAAAAGGCCTTTATCGACGAGCTGCTGACCATGCACGACAAGAGCATGGAGTACTTCCCCAAGAACTTTACCAAGGCAAGCGTCGCCAGTGATAAGGCCTCACTATTGTATGACAATAAAATGGCCAGCGACGAGGAGATCTACAACATGCTCTCCAAGGCCTTCAAGGAAGACCGCGCCAACTTTGACAACCCCAAGGCGCTCTACCTGTACTTCTCCTCTTTGGTAAACCTCCACGAGGCCGGCAAAAAGGACCTGCAGGAAGTTTTTGATGTGTACGACGACGTCACTGAGCAAATCGAGAACGAAAACGAAAAATACCTCGGGGAGATCAACAAACTGCTCCCGAAGGAAGAAGCCGGGACACTTACCTCAAAGGAGAAAAGCCAGTTACGTGCCTACAACAGCTATTCTGAGAACTACGGTAAAATTTCCGGGAGTATCGATTCCAAGCTCGGGGCCCTGGCGGACTGCGAAAACCTGATCCCGCTCTACGAGAAGAACTTCGAGGAGAAGAAGAACGATGTGGACTGGGTAAAACGGGCTGTGGGCCGTATGTTCAACAAGGAGTGTACGGATGACCCCCTTTTCCGAAAGCTCTTTGAGGCACAGCTCGCCCTGGAACCTTCAGCCAGCGCATACCTCTACGGAGGGGCCCTCAAGGCGAAGGACGGGGACAGCAAAGGTGCCCTTGCGGATTTCGACAAGGCTGCTGAACTGGAAACAAACCCGAAAAAGAAATCGGACATCCTCTATAAGTCTGCAACCGTGGCCCGGAAATTCAGCAAGTCCCAGGCGCGCAGCTATGCCAACAAGGCGATCCAGGCAAACCCGTCCAACGGGAAGGCGTACCTGCTGATCGCAAACCTGTATGCCTCCAGTGCCAACGATTGCGGGGAAACCCCATTCGAGAAAAGGGCCACCTACTGGCTCGCCGCCGAAACGGCCCGCAAGGCCGGCCGGGTGGATCCCTCATTGAGCGGCACGGCAAGCCAGGCCGCTGCCAGCTACACAGCGAAGGCCCCTTCCAAGACCGATATTTTCAACTCTGGAATGGCCGGGAAGTCCGTGACCCTGAACTGCTGGATAGGCGCTTCTGTTAAGGTGCCCAACCTGTAAGGATGGAACCTTCCCGCTGCGATCGCATCAACATTGCCATGGCTTGTGCCGTGGCAATGTTTTTTTTATCGTGCCAGGACACCTATGAGCGGGTGGGGGAAGACCGCCCCGCGCTGGTGTACCCCCAGGGGGAAGCCGAGAATTTCATCCTGACCTATACGGAAACGGAAAAGGACCTGCAGTCCGAGGGAAGTTCGGACAGCCGGGTGATCGCCGTTTTGGAAAGCCCACATACAAAGGACTTTGAAAACCTTATGTTTCCCTACCGCACCTTCCCGGAGGGCCTCTTGGTAACCTATTACGACGAGGAGGGCAGGAAAAGCACTATCCGGGCGGATTACGCCATTGTCTATACCCAGACCGACCTGGTCGACCTGCAGGGGAATGTGGTGGTGGAGACCTATGACGGGAAGATCCTCGAAACCCCCCAGCTGTACTGGGACCGAAAGACAGAGTGGATCTTTACCCAGGCGCGTTTTACCTTTACCAACCCCGAGGAAGGGACGGTCCTCAACGGACGGGGCATGGACTTTAACCGGGATTTTACGTATTTTAATGCACATCAAACAGGGGGCGAAATGCTCGTTAAGGAAGAAGAATCATGATCAAAATCCTCAGATATACTGAATACCTCTACCTGGCCGTGGCCCTGATTTCCCTCTACAAGATAGGGGAGCTGTGGGGCGTGGACCGGAATCAGGCGTATATTTTTATCTTCTTTGCAGTGGTCTCCATTGCCATGTTCCTCTTCAGGAGGAACTACCGGAAGCGGTTTGAGAAGCGACGGGACCAGGAAAAACCCTAAGCGAAGTTACCCTGCATGGCCATCATTGTCATCTCGTTGTTGCTTTCCGCCTTTTTCTCGGGCATGGAAATCGCCTTCGTATCCGCCAACCGCATCTACCTGGAGATCGAGAAGAAACAGGAAGGCCTGCTGGCCCGAGTGCTGACCAGGCTCACGGCCAGCCCCTCCAAGTTCATCGCCACCATGCTTATCGGGAACAATATTGCCCTGGTGGTTTATGGGCTCTACATGGGGGATTTGCTGATGAATTGGTTTGAATCGGTCCTGCCCTCCGACAATATCCTGGTGCAGGTCCTTTTTTCGGATTTCACCCTCCTTACCCAGACCCTTATCTCCACCCTGATTATCCTGCTGACGGCGGAGTTCCTGCCCAAGGTCCTTTTCCAGATCTATTCGAACACCCTGCTCAAGGCCCTGGCCATCCCGGCCTACTTTTTTTACCTGGTTTTCTGGCCCGTTTCCGCTTTTGTGATTTCGATTTCCGATTTTATCCTCAGGACCATCTTTAAGACGGAAGGGGATGAGGTGCAGCTGGCCTTTTCAAAAATTGAGCTGGGGGATTATATCACCGAACAGATGGAGACCGTGGAGGCCCATGAAGAGGTGGATTCGGAGATACAGATCTTCCAGAATGCGCTGGAATTCTCTCAGGTGAAGGCGCGGGAAGTCATGGTGCCCCGGACGGAAATCACCGCCGTGGAGCTCCACGAGACACCCAAGAACCTGACCAAGTTGTTTACCCAGACGGGATATTCAAAAATCCTGATCTACAAGGATACCATTGACAGCATTATCGGCTATGTCCACTCCTATGAGTTGTTCAAGAAACCGAAAACGCTCAAGAGCATCCTCCTCCCGGTGGAATTCGTCCCGGAGACCATGCTGATCCAGAACATCCTAAATGTGCTGACCATCAAGCGCAAGAGCATGGCCGTGGTCCTGGATGAATACGGGGGCACCTCCGGCATCCTCACCGTGGAGGACATCATCGAGGAGCTCTTCGGGGAGATTGAGGATGAGCACGACAGTACGGACCTGGCGGAGGAACAGCTCTCAGAGACCTCCTTTAAGTTCTCTGCCCGCCTCGAGGTGGACTACCTCAATGAGCAGTACCGGCTGGATCTTCCGGAGAGCGACGAATACGGGACCCTCGGGGGGATGATCGTCAACGAAACCGGTGAAATCCCGGATAAGGACTCCGAAATACGCATTGGGAAATTCCTTTTCCGGATCCTGGAAGTCTCCAAAACCAAGATTGATCTGGTGGCCCTCGATATCGTGGAAACCGAATCCTGATCCGGCCGCAAACCACCCCTGCTTTTTCCTTTTATTATTGGGTAGAAAATGGTATTTTCGCCCACTGATTTAAAGACCTTACAATGGCAGTTTTAGAAAAGATCCGAAAGCGTACCACCGTCCTGATCCTCATTATCGGGCTGGCGCTTTTTGCATTTGTGATATCCGGGATTTTTACCGGGCCCGGACTGGGCGGGACCAAAGTGGGTTCCTCTGTGGGTGAAGTGAACGGGGAAGCCATCTCCATTGATGATTTCAGGCAGAAACTGGAGTACGCCTCCGGTCAATTCGGGAACCAGGCTTCCTC
>CAZUZE010000145.1:0-6025 GCA_964624565.1 uncultured Robiginitalea sp. | reverse complement strand
TTCCCCCGGGATCACCCATAAAAAAAACCCCTGCAGGGCAGGGGTTGTAAAGTTTCTGAGCATGCGGGTCAGGACCGGGAGCGGTGCGGCCTGCGCCCATCGCGGTCACGGTCGCGGTCGCGGTCGCGTCGTCCATTGCCTTCCCTGCTTCTCGGGGGGCGTTCCACATACCCTTCCGGTTTCGGCAGCAGGGCCCGGCGGGACACCTTGTCCTTGCGGGTCCTCGGGTCGGTTCCCATATAGCGGACGTCGAAGACATCCCCCATATTAACTACATCGGTGACCTTGTCGGTGCGCTCCCATGCGAGTTCGGAAATGTGCAGCAGCACCTCGTTCCCGGGGGCTTCCATGTATTCCACCACTGCCCCGAATTCGAGCATCTTGATGACTTTTACCTCGTATACGCTGCCTTCGACGGGCTTGAAGGTAATGGAGTCGATCTTCGCCAGCACTTTGTCGATGCCTTCCTGGCTCGTTCCCAGGATCTCGACAAGGCCTTCCCCGGTTACCGGGTCCTCGTTGATGACGATGGTCGTTCCCGTTTCCTTCTGGAGTTCCTGGATCACCTTTCCACCGGGGCCGATCAGGGCACCGATAAACTCGTTCGGGATGACCGCATTGACCATTTTAGGGGCGTGCGGTTTAACGTCCGGATTCGGTGCCGGGATGGCTTCCGTGAGTTTTGAAAGGATGTGCAGACGGCCTTCACGGGCCTGTTGCAGCGCCTTAACCAGGATCTCGTAGGAAAGTCCCTTTACCTTGATATCCATCTGGCAGGCGGTAATCCCGTCGGCGGTTCCCGTCACTTTGAAATCCATGTCTCCCAGGTGGTCCTCATCCCCAAGGATGTCGGAGAGCACGGCGTATTTTCCGGTTTCCGTATTGGTGATCAGCCCCATGGCAATACCCGAAACGGGTTTGGTGATGCTGACCCCTGCATCCATAAGCGCCATGGTTCCCGCGCAAACGGTCGCCATGGAAGAGGAGCCATTGCTCTCCAGCACTTCGGAAACGATCCGGATCGTATAGGGCCAGTCGTTGGGGATGATTCGCTTAAGGGCGCGCTGCGCCAGGTTCCCGTGGCCGATTTCCCTGCGGGATGTGCCGCGGATCGGCCGCGCCTCCCCTGTGCAGAAGGGAGGGAAGTTATAGTGGAGGTAAAAAGTCTCCTCCCCTTCAAAGGAAGGCATGTCGATGATGTTGGCTTCCCTGGATGTCCCAAGGGTCACCGTGGCCAGGGCCTGGGTTTCCCCCCTGGTAAAAACGGCCGAACCATGCGTGGAAGGGAGGTAGTCCACTTCGCACCAGATGGGGCGGATTTCATTCGTTTTCCGGCTGTCCAGGCGCAGCCCCTCATCGAGGATCAGATTCCGGATAGCCTCCTTCTCAACCTTGTAATAGTAGGATGAGATCAGGTCCCCGTACTCCTCAAGGGTCTGTTCGTCGAAAGAGCTTTTGACCTCCTCCTTCAGGGCCGCGAAGGCCTCGCTCCGCTCGTGTTTCGCGGAACCAGCCCTGGCGATGGCGTAGACTTTGTCATAGGCCATCTCGTGGATCTTCTTTTCGAGGTCCTCATTTTCGGGTTTCTGCTCGTACTGCCGGACTTCCTTGCGTCCCACGGCCTCGGCCAGGCGAAGCTGGGCAGCAATCTGGACCTTAATGGCCTCGTGGGCGAACCGGATGGCTTCCACCATATCTTCTTCGGAGATCTCTCCCATCTCCCCTTCCACCATCATGACGGAATCGGCTGAGGCGCCCACCACCATGTCGATGTCGGAATCGGCCAGCTGCGCACGGGTCGGGTTGATGATCAGCTTTCCGTCTATGCGGCCCACGCGCACTTCGGAAATAGCGCATTCAAACGGAAAGTCAGAAAGCTGGATGGCCGCCGAGGCCGCCAGTCCTGCCATCGCGTCGGGCATGACATTGTCATCGTGGGACATCAGCTGGATCATCACCTGGGTCTCAGCGTGGTAATCCTTCGGGAAAAGCGGGCGCAATACGCGGTCGACCAGACGCATGGTCAGGATCTCCCCGTTGCTGGGCCGCGCCTCCCTTTTAAAGAACCCCCCGGGGTATTTCCCGGAAGCGGCAAATTTTTCACGGTAATCCACCGTAAGTGGCAAAAAGTCCACATCGCTCTGCTGATAGTTGGAAACTACCGTACAGAGCAGCATGCATTTACCGGATTGGACCACGACCGAGCCGTGGGCCTGTTTGGCCAGTTTACCTGTTTCGATAGAAATTTCCCTACCGTCTCCCAGGTCGATGACCTCTCGAAATGTTTTTGGAATCATTAGAAAGTAATTAATAAATGCCCTGAGGCATCAGAATTAAACAAAGGTCTCCCGTCTTACCGGACGGTCTGGGTTGTGTTGTTGTGCAGGTCGACCAATGAAAAACCGGAAGTGAGCCTTTTATGTTGCCTTATCAGGTAAGGACTTTGGCACCCGCTGTCACAGGGGGTGCAAATTGAAAAAGGGGAGCCAAAAAGCTCCCCTGAATGGTTATTTACGAATATTCAGTTCCTTGATCAGGGACCGGTATTTCTCAATATCCTTCTTTTTGAGGTAGTCCAGCAGGCTTCTGCGCTTACCAACCAGTTTTACCAGGGAGCGCTCGGTGTTGTAGTCCTTTTGGTTTCTTTTCAGGTGCGTCGTCAGGTGGTTGATCCGAAAGGTGAACAGCGCAATCTGAGCCTCAGTGGAACCCGTATTGGTTTCCGAACCGCCATGCTTCTTAAAGATGTCGGTCTTGATTTCATTTGTTAAATACATGCCAATATTGTTGTAAATGATTTTTATGTATCCGATTGATTTTCAATCAGGGCGCAAAGATAGAAATAATTTCTTCAAAAGCAGCAGAAGAAGCGAGTAATTTAAGGGCCCGTGTTGCACCTTTTTGCCTTCGGTCCGGCAGTTCCCCGGGATCAGGTCGTTTGCGGTTCCCGGATCGGCTGGTTCTGGATCAGGTCCAGGTAGAGGTTGATCTTTCGCTTGAGCTCTGTGCGGTGCACGATAAAATCCAGGAAGCCGTGTTCGAGGACGAACTCAGCGGTCTGGAAGTCAGGGGGCAGGTCTTTTCCGGTGGCCTCCTTGACCACCCGCGGGCCTGCAAAACCGATCAGCGCCCCGGGTTCGGCGATATTGATGTCCCCCAGCATGGCATAGGAGGCCGTGGTCCCACCCGTGGTCGGGTCGGTGCACAGGGAGATATAGGGCAATTTTGCCTCAGCCAGCTGGGCGAGCATGGCGGAAGTCTTGGCCAATTGCATCAGGGAGAGGGCGGCCTCCATCATCCGGGCCCCGCCGGACTTGGAAATCATGACAAAGGGCAGCTTCTTTTTGATGCTGTATCCGATGGCACGGGCAATCTTTTCCCCTACCACGCTGCCCATGGAACCCCCGATAAAGGAGAAGTCCATACAGGCGACCACCAGCTCCTTACCCATGGATTTGCCCACTGCGGTGCGAACGGCGTCCTTCAGGCCGGTCTTCTTTTCAGCCTGTTTCAGCCTGTCGACGTATTTTTTGGTGTCCTCGAACTTTAGAGGGTCCCTGGAACTCAGGTTGGGGTCGAGTTCCTTGAATTCATTATTGTCAAAGAGGATCTGGAAATACTCCTTGCTCCCGATGCGCACATGGTAGTCATCCTCAGGGCTGACCCAGAAATTTTCAGCCAAATCTTCGGATTCGATGATTTTTCCTGTGGGCGACTTGTACCAAAGGCCTTTTGGGGTGTCCTTTTTCTCCTCAGTCGAGGTTTGAATCCCTTTTTCCTTTCTGCGAAACCAGGATGACATATGTTCGTCTTTAAGTGAATCTTGGGTACTATCCAATTATAAGGTGTTTACGTTGTTGAGGTCTTCGAAGGCCCTTGTAAGCCTCTTTACAAAGGTCTTTTCACCTTCCCTGAGCCACACCCGGGGATCGTAGTATTTTTTGTTGGGCTGGTCAGCCCCTTCCGGGTTCCCGATCTGGGCCTTCAGATACTCCTTTTTGGATTCCATATAATCCCGGATCCCCTCCAGGAAGGCGTATTGCAGGTCGGTGTCGATATTCATCTTGATGACCCCGTAGCCGATGGCTTCCCGGATCTCCTCCAGGGTGGATCCGGATCCGCCGTGGAACACAAAGTCGATGTGGTTAGGGCCCACCCCGAGCTTTTCACTGAGGTACTCCTGGGAATTTTTGAGGATTTTCGGGGTGAGCTTCACGTTGCCCGGTTTATAGACCCCGTGCACATTGCCAAAGGCGGCCGCAATCGTAAAACGGGGGCTCACTTTGGAGAGCTCCTCATAGGCATAGGCCACTTCTTCCGGCTGGGTATAGAGCTTGGAGTCGTCCACATCGGAGTTGTCCACGCCGTCTTCCTCCCCGCCCGTGATCCCGAGCTCGATTTCCAGGGTCATGCCCATTTTGTGCATCCGCTCCAGATAGGTTTTGCAGATGGCGATATTCTCCTCGATCGGCTCTTCCGAGAGATCGATCATATGGGAACTGAAAAGGGGTTTCCCGTGTTCTTTGTAATGCGCTTCGCTGGCCTCGAGCAACCCATCGATCCAGGGAAGGAGCTTTTTGGCGCAGTGGTCGGTGTGGAGGATGACCGTCGCCCCATAGGCGGCAGCCAGCTGGTGTACGTGTTTCGCACCGGCGATGGCGCCGAGGATGGCAGCCTGCTGGCCTTCATTGGAAAGGCCCTTGCCGGCGTTGAACTGGGCGCCCCCGTTGGAAAACTGAATGATCACCGGGGCATTCAGCGCCGCGGCTGTCTCCAGGACCGCATTCATGCTGTCCGAACCGATGACGTTTACCGCCGGGAGGGCGAACCCTTTTTCCTTAGCGTAGTTGAAGATCTCCTGTACTTCGTCCCCGGTGGCTACTCCCGGTTTGATTGAATGGCCCATAGGTCAGGTCTTGAATGATGTGTTAAAATTGAGGCAAAAGTAATAAATAATCGCCTTTAAAATGGATAATTGATCCCGATCTGCAATACCGAATTGGCAAAGTTGTATTCGGAAAACCACCTCTCGGAGGGGATACGGGCCGGATTGTAGGTCTTAAAACCCAGGTCTGCCCGAAAGACAAAAAACGAAAAATCGTAGCGAAAGCCAAATCCCGTCCCCACCGCGAGGTCCTGCAGGGAGCCAAACCCGCTGAAGGTCGCGGAGTCCAGGGTGGTCTGGTCCCAGATATTCCAGATGTTGCCCACATCGGTAAACAGGGCGCCTTTAAAATCCCCCACGATGGGGAAACGGTACTCCAGGTTAAAGGCGAGCTTAAAATTCGCCTCGTTAAAGTCATTGATGTTGTCCGTGCTCCCCGGGCCGAGGGAATAGGGGAACCAGGCGCGGTTGTCGTTGGCACCCCCTGCGAAATAACTCCGCACAAAGGGGATGTTATCGGCGTTCCCATAGGGGATGGCAATACCGGCAAATGAGCGGAAGGCCAATACATTCTGGGTGTTTAACTCCCAGTGCTTGATGTATTCCACCTCCGTTTTTACATACTGCGAATAGGGAACCCCGAAAAGCAGGCGCTGCCCGTTTGCGTTCTTTTCAAAGGACAAAATGCCTGCCAGGGCGGAGAGGATGTTCCCGGCTGTTTCGATGCGCCAGCGGAACTGGTGGAAGCTCTTGTCGTTGATATCCGTCTGGTTGTTCTCCGTGAACTGGTAGTTCGAGGAGAAAATAAAGTTGTTCTCCGTAAGGCGCACCCTCCGTTCCTCGATCCGGAAGACATTCCGGAAGGTTTCGGAATCCTCCGGGACCAGCCCCCCTTCGAGCACCGCTTCGGTGAACCCGGTGGTCCCCTCCGGGATGATCAGCTGAAACGGGTTGTCAGGGTCGTCCGTAGGCTCGTAAAAATCCGCCAGGTCCGGGTTGTTCTGGAACTCCGGGTCGCTGGCTATATCGTCCAGGCGGTCATAGGTGCTCTGGTAGACGTTGTAGAAATTCTCCGGGTTCAGGTTCCGCACATACTCGATATTGAGCAGTTCAAAGATATTCCGGACCTGGTCGTTCGGG
>CAZUZE010000144.1:0-6092 GCA_964624565.1 uncultured Robiginitalea sp. | reverse complement strand
GTGTAGAGGGTGGAAAAGGGTCCCACCAAAAGGCCGATAAGGATAAGGGGCAGGATCGCGGGCAGCTTCATCCTCCACGCCACCCATTGGGCGATAATTCCTAGAATAACAATGCCGGCCAGTTCAATCATGCGGTTTTTTCCTTTCGGGGAATCCCAAAAATAGGGATTTAACCATATCCTCCGCCCCAGAGCGCCAATTGTTTTGAGTTTTGCCGGCAGCCCCGGGCGAATTTGTATTTTAGTCGATATTTTGAGTTTATGACCCTTTACCCTGTTGAAACCGGAAATTTTAAACTGGACGGGGGAGCGATGTTCGGCGTGGTCCCCAAGACGTTGTGGTCCCGCACCAACCCCGCCGACGAGAACAACCTGATCGACATTGCCGCCCGGAGCCTGCTCATCGAGGACGGAGGCCGCCTGATCCTCATCGACACTGGGTTGGGCGACAAGCAGTCGGAGAAGTTTTTCGGCCATTATCACCGTTGGGGAGCCCACTCCCTGGATGCCTCCCTGGAAAAGCTCGGGTTTCACCGGGACGATATTACAGATGTCTTCCTCACCCACCTCCACTTCGACCATTGCGGGGGGAGCATACAGTGGAATATGAACCGCACCGGGTATGAACCCGCCTTTAAAAACGCGTTGTTCTGGAGCAACGAGGCGCACTGGAAGTGGGCGACCCAGCCCAATGCCCGCGAAAAGGCCTCCTTCCTGAAGGAGAACATCCTTCCCATGCAGGAATCCGGCCAGCTGAGGTTCGTTGCCCGGGGCGAAGGCCCTTTCCTCAAAGAAGGGCCCCTGGGCTTTGGAATCCTGTTTGTCGACGGCCACACGGACAAACAAATGATTCCCCATATTGACTACCGGGGAAAAACACTGGTCTTTATGGCGGACCTGATCCCGACGGCGGGGCACATTCCCCTGCCCTATGTTATGGGGTACGATACCCGTCCGCTCCTTACCCTTGAGGAAAAAGCGGCCTTCCTCCAGAGGGCGGCTGACAAGGAGTACGTGCTCTTCCTCGAACACGATGCCCACAATGAGTGCTGTACCCTGAAACAGACCGAAAAAGGACCCCGCCTGGGGGAGGCCTTCCCTTTTGGCTCTCTTTTTTAAGGTGGGGTGCTATAGATTATTTGGCCCTCAGGGGTCAAGTTTTCAATTCTTTAAGAGAATATTTTCGGTCAGGGTAGTATTTTTACCCCCAAACGAAGACTTAAATATGAAAATAGCTCCTCCGAATTACCTGAAATTGTATTCGCTCCTTTTGGTCACCTCCCTGGCCCTTTCGGCCTGTGGCTCAGCCGCGCTGGTCAGTGCACCGATAGAAGTAAGCGCCACCCTGCCAGAGAAAAAGGCGGAGCTCGATGAGGCTGCCGCCCAACGCTGGGGGCATGCCGACCTGTTGAAGGACACCGTCCCCGGGATGAGCGTGGATCGGGCGTATGAGGAGCTCCTCCCGAAGCTGAAAGTAAAGGAAAAAGTGATCGTGGCCGTGCTCGATTCCGGAATCGACCTCAACCACGAAGACCTCGACGGGGTGCTCTGGACAAATTCGGATGAAGTTCCGGGGAACAACAAGGACGACGATAAAAACGGGTACATAGATGATATTCACGGATACAACTTCCTCGGGGAATCCCTGCATGAACAACTGGAATATGCGCGGATTGTTCGCCTGGGCCTCGGGGATTCCGAGATGCAGGCCAAGGCGCTTTCAACCCTGAATACCGAGTTCGAGGAGGCCAAAGCCAACAAGGCCCGCTATGACCAGATCCTGAGTACTGTGGAGGCCTCCGATGACGCGGTTAAAAAATACCTCGGGAAAAGCACCTATACCGCGGAAGACCTCGCGGGCATCCCCTCGGGTGCCGGGCTGCAGCAGAATGTGGGCGTGCTCCAGCAGATGCTCGGCTACGGCGCTTCCATCGATGAAATCAAAGGACAGCTTCAGGAAGGGGTAAAATATTTCGACGGGCAGGTGAACTACCACCTCAACAAGGATTTTGACGGCCGCACGGTGGTAGGCGACAACCCCTACGATATCGACAGCCGGGGATACGGGAACGGAAACCCCATGAACCGGTCCGAAGATGAATCCCACGGCTCGCATGTGGCGGGGATTATCGCCGCGGAGCGCGGCAATGGCCTCGGGGTGGACGGGGTGGCCGACCACGTACAGATCATGAGCATACGGGCCGTACCGGACGGGGACGAATACGATAAGGACATCGCCCTGGGGATCCGTTATGCAGTGGACAACGGGGCCCGCATCATCAATGCCAGTTTCGGGAAATCGTTCTCCCCCAATAAGGAATGGGTCTATGAGGCGATCAAATACGCCGCCTCAAAAGACGTGCTTTTTGTCCATGCCGCGGGGAACGACGGCCTGGACCTGGACAACCCGGCCAATGAGAACTACCCCAACGACCAGGTGTTCACGGGCCCTGAAATGGCCGACAACGTAATCACCGTAGGTTCCCTTAACGATACCTACGGCCCCGAAATGGTATCCGCCTTTTCAAATTACGGCCTGAGCAATGTGGACATCTTTGCCCCGGGGGGTGGGATCTATTCCACCATGCCGGGGAATGAATACGAATTCCAGGGCGGGACCTCCATGGCTGCTCCGGCCGTGAGCGGGATTGCAGCCCTGATCCTCTCCAGGTATCCCAAGCTTTCGGCTGCCCAGGTGAAGAAAATCATCATGCAGTCCGGCCTTCCGATTGCGGGAGAAGTCGTAGTTGCCGGGGATGAAGACCTTAAAAAGCCCCTCAGTGCCATCTCGCGCACCGGAAAGATTGCCAACGCCTATAACGCCCTGATCCTTGCGGACCAGGTGTCCAGGGGCAAAATATCATTATAACCCAGCATAAAATGAGACTTTTCTTACTCCTCTTCCTGTCCGGGGCCCTGTGGCTCCAGGCGCAGGGAAACCTCTGCTATTGGCAGCAGCACGCCGATTACTCCATGGATGTGGCCATGGATGTAAAGACCTACAGGTACACCGGTACCCAGAAGTTGGTCTATACCAACAATTCCCCCGATACCCTGGATCGGGTATTCTACCATATGTACTTCAATGCTTTTCAGCCCGGCAGTGAAATGGATATGCGCCTTCAGAGCATCGAAGACCCGGACGGGCGGATGACGGTGGAGGGCAAAAGCCGGATCGCTGCCCTGGGACCGGACGAAATCGGCTATCTGAGGGCGTCCTCCCTGAAACAGGATGGCGTCCCGGTGCAAAACGACCTGGAAGGCACCGTGCTGGTGGTTTCCCTGGACACCCCCATCCCCCCGGGAGGCAAAACTGTTTTTGAAATGGCTTTCGAAGGGCAGGTTCCGCTACAGATCCGGCGCTCCGGGCGGAACAACAGTGAAGGGGTTGCCCTTTCCATGAGCCAGTGGTATCCCAAAATGGCCGAATACGATTTCGAAGGATGGCACGCCGACCCCTACATCGCCCGCGAATTCCACGGGGTATGGGGGGATTTTGACGTAAAACTGACCCTGGACCGGGATTATGTCGTCGGGGGGACCGGGTATTTGCAGAACCCCCAGGAAATCGGGCACGGTTACGAAACGCCGGGCACCAAAGTGTCACGCCCGAAAGGAAAAACCCTTACCTGGCATTTCAAGGCCCCGAAAGTGCACGATTTTATGTGGGCGGCGGACCCGGAGTACCTGCACGATGTCTATCCGATGCCCGGGGGTCCGGACCTGCACTTCTTCTATAAGAACAACCCTGAAATCCTGGAGAACTGGAAGAACCTGCAGCCCAAAACGGCCGCAGCCATGGAATTCTTCAGCAAAAATATCGGCCCGTACCCGTACGAGCAATACTCCGTGGTACAGGGGGGAGACGGCGGCATGGAGTACGCCATGAGCACGCTTGTCACGGGTGAGCGGAGCTTTGAGAGCCTCGTGGGGGTCATGGTACATGAACTGGCGCATTCCTGGTTCCAGCACGTACTGGCCACCAACGAGCTTCGGCACGAGTGGATGGATGAAGGGTTTACCTCCTTTATTTCCTCCCTCTGTATGAACCAGATCATGGAACAGAATAAGGACAACCCTTTTGCAGGGTCCTACAGGGGATATATGAACCTGGCAGCGTCCGGGCGGGAACAGCCCCTGGCGACCCAGGCCGACCGCTATAGCTTCAACACCGGATACGGGATCTCTGCCTACAGCAAAGGGGCTGTTTTTCTGGCACAGCTCGGTTATGTCATCGGTCAGGACAAGCTGATGGAGTCCCTCAGGCGCTACTACAGCGACTTCAAATTCAAACACCCCACGCCAAACGACTTTATCCGAAGCGCGGAAAAAGTGTCCGGGATGGAGCTGGAATGGTACCTGTTGGACTGGACCCAGACGACCAACACGATCGATTACGGCATTGAGGCGGTGGAAGCTTCCGGAAGCGAAACAGCGATCACCCTTTCCCGCATCGGCCTGATGCCCATGCCCCTCGACATCCTGGTCGTCTTCAAAGACAACACCCAAAAGACCTATTACGCCCCCCTGAGGATGATGCGGGGTGAAAAGGAGAACCCGTATCCCGGGATTGAACGGGAAACCCTGGATGACTGGCCCTGGGCACAGCCGAAATACACCTTTAAGGTAAAGGCCCCCAAAGACCAGATCCAGGCCGTGGTTATCGACCCCTCCCAGCTGATGGCGGATATTGACCCGGAAAACAACGCCTGGCAGGCGGAGTAACAGGTATTATTTCTGGGCATACCAGCAGGTGTCCCTGTAGTCGGCGTTGCGCGCCTTGTGCTCCCGGTTGCTGATGATTAGATGCGCTTTGTCCTTCTGCCGGCTCCGGTAGCCCAGCAGGTGGAATAAGGGCCTGTTTAAGAACCGGGCCACATTCAGGTCGACCAGCAGGGTGTCCTGCTGCGGGTCTGCCCAGCTCACCCCGGGCAGGCGTACCAGCCATTCGTGCATCTTCCATTTTCTCAGCCTCGCGGAGAGTTTCAGCGCCCAGGCAGGTATCTTGCGGATCAGGAAAAAACCCTCTTCCCCCTGCTTCTGGTACAGCGGCATAAAGAGGATGCCCCTTTTGTGCATCTGCACCGGCCCATCGGCTTCAGACCCCAGGACGGTCCCTTTCGGAAGGGGCTGGAAGCTTTCAAAGCCCTCGTTCATCCGGAAGGTATGTGCCCCCGTAAGCTCGTGCCTGTAGAATACCTCGTAAAAGTCGTGGTCCGACCTGGCCGCCCTGTCCAGGCGCTCATAGCTCTCCTCCCTGCACTCATACCCCGGCAAAAGCCCGGTAAGGCAAAGGGTAAGCCAGATAAAATCCTCCGCGTTGCGGACAGCGGCGGGGTCCTCATGCGTCCCCGATTCGAATCCGAGGGCCACATACCCAAGTTCGTTTATATAACTCAGCAGGGGGCCTTCGAGGTATTCCTCGATCCCAAGGATCACGGGCACCGGAAATGCCCTGGAAAAATAGCGGTTTATAATGGAGTCGTTGATCGTAATAAACGGCCGGGTCCGGCTCGAGGTCGTATGCAGGTCGATAAAATAGAACGGGGGAGAATGGGTCCTGAGCAATTCCTGTATGAGCCCGTAGATGAGGACGAGCTCCTTTTCTTCGGAAGACCGCTCCGCATCCGGCATGGCCAGGACTTTTGCCAGGCGCTTTCTGCCCCATATCCGGTTGAGGTCGTGATCCAGAAAACGCTCCTTCCGGAGCAGGGCGGGCAGGTTGCCCCGGATGGCGACCACCGACCCTTTCTCCAGGGGGGTGTCGCCCCTCTCAAGGGTGCTGAAAACCTCGGAAAGCGCCTCCACCCCTGCGGGTTCATTGCCGTGGATGCCCCCAAAAAAGACCACCGTCGGCCCCGTATTCCCCGAAGTGATGCGGCCGAGAATGCGCGCACCCGCCAGGGTTTCCTTTTGTTCCTTCCGGGTGTTCACCATATCAATGGATGTCGTTGGATGTCAGAATCCCCACAAGTGTTTTTTCCACTGCCACCGGGAGGCCTTCCAAATTATGCTGCTTCATCAGGGCTGCTGCCTCTCCGACAGCCATCTCCGGACTGAGGGTCCTCGGGTTTTGCTTCATGACCTCCTGAA
>CAZUZE010000143.1:0-6102 GCA_964624565.1 uncultured Robiginitalea sp. | reverse complement strand
ACGGCGCGGTTGGCAGAGCCCGAAGGGGCCGTAAGGGAGACCGTGGTGATCAGGCGCTCCCCTCCCCCGGCTTCGGGCAGTCGGAACTGGTGGATGCGGGGCACTTCCCATGAAACGGGCTCCAACCGGATGCCGTAGTGCGCAAGGTGCTTCCTGAAGAGGTATTCCGGGCCGTTTTTGCTGTTCCCGCCGGTAAAAAGCAACTGCTCTGCACTGGGGTACTGCCGGAGCAACCCGACAAGGTCCCGAAGCACGATGTTCTTCATGCCCAGGTCGGATGCGTCGATTCGCTCGCGCTCGGCCCGCTCGACAATGTCGCAGATCCCGATCTGCCGCTTCCGCAGGAATTCCCTGCGCTGTGCAACGGCAGCAGGGGTTGTTTTAAATGTAAGGTCCAGGTCGAAAATACGGTCCAGGATGGGCCAGAGTTGCCCGTCCCGGCTGCCGTAGCAAAAATCCACATCCCCCGGCCTGAGCAATCCCTGTGTAAAGCGCGGGGGCGGGAGGGTCCCCACGATCCACTTTCTGACCCCTTTAAAAAGAAAAGGGCCATAGGGATGTACGTGCTGAAAAGGGGGCATCGGGTCTGGTTTAATTTCAAAAATAGCCGTTTTTCCCGGAAGGCGTTCCGGTTCCATTCCCTGAAAATACTGGAGAATTCGTAACTTAGGTCAAAACGCATCAAAATGGGAAAAGGAGACAAAAAGTCAAAGCGCGGAAAGATCGCCAACAAGTCCTACGGGGTGCGCCGCCCCAGGAAAATAAGGAAAAGGACCCCGGTGGAAGAGAAAATAAGCATCAAGGGGAAAACCTGAAGACCGGATGCAGGTCGCGCCGGACACTGCCTGCCCATGCAAATTCAATAGCAGAGAAGGTCAGCGCACAAAAACCGGTTCGGATTCCTTCAGGGTATGCTCCGGGCTGTAGAGGTAGCCTTCGTAGTCAAACCCCCGGATCTGGTCCAGGTTCTCCACGTTGTGGTCCAGGATGTACCTCACCATGGCACCCCGGGCCTTTTTGGCAAAAAAACTGATGACTTTCAGCTTGTCCTTGCTCCAGTCCTTGAAGATGGGCGTGATCACGGGGGACTTGAGTTTCTTCGCGTCGATGGCACTGAAATACTCATTGCTGGCCAGGTTCACCAAAACTTCCCCTTCGCCGAGCTCTTCGTTCAGCCTGCCGGTGATATCGTTTTTCCAGAATTCGTAGAGGTTCTTTTTCCGCCCCACCTGAAGGCGCGTGCCCATCTCCAGGCGGTAGGGCTGTATGAGGTCGAGGGGGCGCAACAGGCCGTAAAGGCCGGAGAGGATCCTGAGGGTGCCCTGTAGAGCCTCGACCTGTTCTGATTTCAGGCTGTAGGCGTCCAGGCCCTGGTACACATCCCCGCTGAAGGCATAAACCGCAGGACGCGCATTTTCAGGCGAGAAGGGCAGTGAAAAATTCTGGTTGCGCTCCCAGTTCAATTCGGCCAACTGGTCTGAGATGCCCATAAGTCCGGACAGTGCCCTGGGTTTTTTCTTCGCCAGTACCTTGTTGATTTTTTCCGCCTGGGCCAGAAAGACGGGCTCGGAAAAACGATTTGTGGGCAGGGGGGATTCAAAATCCAGTGACTTTGCAGGGGAGATGACTATTTTCATGGTCCGGGTATCATCGTTATTAAGCGCCCTAAAAATACAACGCCGACCCCGACTTTGGGGGCGATTTCCCAAAGGACTTTTTTATAGCCCTATCAATCCTCCTTATTCATCTGTCACGTGGCGGGTATAGTGTCGCCATTTTTCGATGCAGGCGCTCATATCAGGCGGCAGGTCGGCCCGAAAGGCCATCCACTCGCCGCTTACCGGATGCGTGAACCCCAGGGTATGGGCATGCAATGCCTGCCTGGGCAGGAGTGAAAAGGCATTTTCCACAAACTGCTTGTACTTGCTGAAGGTGGTGCCTTTGAGGATGCGGTCGCCCCCATAGCGCGCATCGTTGAACAGGGGGTGCCCCAAATACTTCATGTGAACCCGGATCTGGTGGGTACGCCCGGTTTCGAGGCGGCAGGAAACGAGGGTGACGTACCGGAAGCGCTCCAACACCCGGTAATTGGTTTTGGCCTCCTTTCCCTGCTCCCCGTCGGGGAAGACCTGCATTTGCAACCGGTTTTTGGGATTCCTGCCAATGGCCCCCTCCACACTTCCCTCGTCCTGCTCCACATTCCCCCAGACCAGTGCAATATATTCGCGTTCCGTGGTTTTTTCAAAAAACTGGCCCGCCAGGTGGGCCATCGCCTGATGGGTTTTTGCAATGACGAGCAGCCCGGTCGTGTCCTTGTCGATTCGGTGGACCAGCCCGGGGCGGTTGTCGGAATTCATGGGCATGTCCCCCAGGTGGTGCGCCAGGGCATTGACCAGGGTACCCGAATAGTTTCCGTGCCCGGGGTGCACCACCATGCCGGCAGGCTTGTCGATCACCAGTAGCGCATCGTCCTCATAAACGATATCGAGGGGGATTGCCTCAGGTTTGATGAGGTGCTCATAGGGTGGGTGCTCGAAAAGGACCCTGACCACATCCCCGGCCTTTACCCGGTAATTTTGTTTGACGACCTGGTCGTTTACCCGGATGTTCCCGTCCCGAGCCGCCTGCTGGATCTTGTTCCGGGTCGCGTTCCGGATGAGGTTCATCAGGTATTTATCGATGCGCAGGGGTTCCTGCCCGGCCGCCGCTTCGAAACTGTAATGCTCAAATAATTCGGATTCCTCGGGATCGTCCTCCTCCCATGCTTCTGTCGTCATTCCTCTGTCCGGGCTTTAATCCGGGCATTTTCAGGGACGGTGCCATTGCCGCATACCAGCTCGATCTCTGAAGTCCTCGGGACCCGGTCCCCTGGTTTTACGTACTTGCCCTCAAAGCGGATGCGGTATACCATGTCCTTGCCCAGTTCATCGATATAGGTCACCTTGTCCACATCCAGGCCCACGGCCCGCAGCATGGACGTCGCATTGCGGCGGGTCACCTGTATGATGTCCGGGATGGTGACCTTTTTATAGCCCGAGGGATTGACCGTGACGTAGATTTTCCGGTTTTTCTTCACCTTGCTGCCCGCCGGGGGGTTCTGCTCAATAACTGAAAACCGGGGATACTGCGGGTCAAAATTTGCGGAATCCACCACTTCGTAACGCAATTCCATCCCCGAGAGTTCCTCCCGCATTTCGGTCACGGACTTCCTGGCCAGGTCCGGGACCTGCACAAACTCCCCGTGGTGGGTGGTTCCCTTTAGCCATTGCATGGTGAAGAAGACGAGGACTGCAGTGGCCGCAAGGGCGAGCCCCAGCTGAATCAAAAAGGTTTTGGAAGTCAGAAATCTGAGAAAGTTCCGCATGAGATCGGGGTTATCGGGGCAAATATAGGAAACCCCCTTGTTTTTTATTTATTTTGGTGGGGGATATCACTCGGGTGTTAAGGATCTCCCAAAGGGCAGGATGAAAAAAAATATCGCAATTGTGATGGGGGGGTATTCCAGTGAATACGATATCTCCCTTCAAAGTGGGACCACGGTCTATGAATCCCTCAACAGGGCGCGGTACGCGCCCTACAGGGTATTGATAAGGCGAGGAAAATGGGTCCTGCTGGACGACGGGGGCAGGGAATTCCCCATAAACCGCCACGATTTCAGCGCCTCCATAGAGGGCAAACGGATTGCCTTCGACTGCGTTTTCAACGCCATACACGGCAGCCCGGGAGAGGACGGGCTGCTCGCGGCCTACCTGGACCTGCTGGGGATCCCGTATACCTCATGCGGGTTTTACCAGGCCGCCCTGACCTTCAACAAACGGGACCTTTTAAGCGTGCTCAAGCCCAGGGGGGTCCGCTGCGCGGAATCCTACCTCCTGGACAAAGGGCAGGAAGTAAAACCTGACGAAATTTTTTCCAGGGTGGGCCTGCCCTGCTTCGTCAAGGCCAACCGGGCCGGCAGCAGCTTCGGGGTAACCCTTGTAAAGGCGCCCGGGGATCTGCAGGCAGCCCTGCAGGCAGCCTTTGACGAAGACGATGAGGTCCTGATCGAAACGGCCCTAAAAGGAACCGAAGTATCTGTGGGGGTGATCAGGTACCAGGGGGAAGTCCGGGTACTGCCCATCACGGAGATCGTCCCCGAGGGTGATTTCTTCGACTACTCCGCCAAATACGAAGGAAAGTCGATGGAGATCACCCCTGCCCGAATCGACGGGGAAACCCGGAAGAAGGTGGAAGATGTGGCCCGATTCATCTATGAAACCCTGAAGATAAAGGGCTTCAGCCGCAGTGAATTCATCCTGGTGGAGGGCACCCCTTTCCTGCTGGAAATGAACACCACCCCCGGGCTGACGGCCAACAGCATCCTGCCCCAGCAGGCCCGTGCTGCCGGGATTTCCCTGCCGGAGCTTTTCGGGGGCTCCCTGGAAGAGGCCATGGCAGCCCACACAAACAATACGAACCCCTAATGAACCCCATCACATGAAACGCGCTATTTTCCCGGGATCTTTTGATCCGATCACCCTGGGGCATTACGATATCATCCAAAGGGGAATTTCCCTCTTCGACGAGCTGGTCATCGCCATTGGCGAAAACGCCGAAAAGAAGTACATGTTTACCATGGAACAGCGGATGGGCTTCATTACCCGTGCCTTTGAAGACCAGCCGCGGATCCGCGTCGAGGCCTACAGCGGCCTTACGGTTGATTTCTGCAAAAAGGTCGGGGCGGAATTTATCCTCAGGGGCCTCCGCAACCCGGCTGATTTCGAGTTTGAAAAGGCCATTGCCCATACCAACCGGAAACTCTCGGAAATCGAAACCGTTTTTTTGCTGACCTCCTCGGGGAAATCCTACATCAGTTCTTCCATCGTGAGGGATGTGATCCGGAACGGCGGGGATTATACGGGGCTCGTCCCCGATACGGTGCGGTTTTGAAAAAGGACCCTGGGAGAATTCCCTGGATGAACCGAAATTAAATTCGACTGGTTTTATGCGCTTTGCCCTGCTAACACTACTCCTCTTTCTTTTTCTCTCCTGCGGGGAAGAACCGGAAAATACCCTTCCCCCGCTTCAAACGCCATTTGAAAAGGGGGATGGGAACACCACGGCAACCTATGGGGAACTCATGGAGTTCTACCGGGAACTCGCCCGGACCTATCCGCAAATCAACCTTCAAACCCTCGGGGAAACGGATAGCGGGGAGCCCCTCCACCTGGTCACCTTTAATCCGGAGGGCGGATTTGACTTCCCGAAACTCCGGAAGGACAAGATCATCCTATTGGTCCTCAATGGGATCCATCCTGGAGAACCCGACGGGATCGATGCCACCGCCGCCCTGATGCGGGACCTGGCGGCGGGCAGGATCAAAGCCCCGGAGCACGTGGTCATCTCAGCGATCCCGGTCTACAATATCGGCGGGGCCCTCAACCGCAACACCTCCTCACGGGCCAATCAGAATGGCCCGGAATCCTATGGTTTCAGGGGGAATGCCAGAAACTACGACCTGAACCGGGATTTCCTTAAAATGGACACCGGGAACGCCCGCTCCTTTGCCTCCATATTCAGGCTGGTCGGCCCGCATTTGTTCCTGGACACCCATGTGAGCAACGGGGCGGATTATACCTATACCCTTACCCACCTCTTCACACAGCACAACAAACTGGGAGGGCTCACGGGACGCTTCCTGGAAAGCACCCTCAGGCCCGGGCTCGAAGCGGCCCTGGCCGCCAAAGGCTGGGAGATGACCCCGTATGTCAATGTATTCAACCGCCCGCCCGATGCCGGTTTCGAACAGTTTATGGACGGCCCGCGGTATTCCACCGGGTATGCGGCCCTCTGGAATACCCCGGGGCTTATGGTCGAAACCCATATGCTGAAACCCTATGCCTCCAGGGTCGAGGGCACATACGAGCTGATGCAAAGCCTCCTGACCCTGGCAGAGGCACATAAAGACACCCTGATAACCCTGAAGAAAAAAGCACTGGATAAGTATGCCCCCGGCGCCTATTATCCCTTTGACTGGGCCGTGGACTCCTCTGCCCATGAGGTCCTGCGCTTTAAGGGGTACCGGGCCGACACGGTGAGGAGCGCGGTAACGGGACTGCCCAG
>CAZUZE010000142.1:0-6105 GCA_964624565.1 uncultured Robiginitalea sp. | reverse complement strand
TTTCCCGATATACAGGGAATTCAGCACACCGCCGCTCCAGGGATTGCAGGTGGGACCTTAGCATTTCGCGCCTCAGGAAATCTTCCCGGGTCTGTGGTTCCTGCTGGTACCGTTCCAAAAAGCCCTTTAGATGCATTCCCAGGCGCCTGAGTCGCTCCGCATGCACCCTGAGGGGGGTACTAGCTGAAGGGATGTGTTCAGGGCCTGTCGCAGTCATGGCCAAGGTTTTGATGGGTTCCCTCGAAGTTACGATTTTAATTCCCTTCGTGGGCGGTATAAATTCCTGAAAAGCAAAGGGTAACAATAATTTAATCCACCAATGACTTCCCGGTTGACATAAGTCATAGTTCAGGGAAGGTTAAATTTGGAAATTGTGGCTACACGATGTAAATTTCCGAAAAACGTGGTTTATGGATATCAACTTTCAGTACGATGAGGTAAAGGCCAGTGACCGGCTGGAAATTCTAACAGCCAAAAAACTCCAGAAGCTATTCGACAAGTATGACTTTCTCATACGTGCGGACGTCCTGTTCAAAAAGGAAAACACCACCGGCCCTGATTCCGGGATGATCTGTAAAATCCGGCTCAGCCTGCCGGGCCCGCAACTCTTTGCGGAGTCCAGTCACGGCGCCTTTGAGGTATCCATTGCAGAGACCGTGGACGATCTGGAACGCCAGTTGCGCAAGCGAAAGGACAAGATGAAGAGCCGCGCCTGAGGCACACCGGACCCTTGCCCACCCGGCACCCGGCCGGGTGTCTTTCGCTATAAAGCCGGAAGGGCGCACCCTTACGGGAACCTCACAGGGACTCCTTCCCGGTCTTTCGGGCGATGATCTCCAGGGCATCCCCTATGGTTTGCATCTGCTGCATGTCCTCATCTTCGAGCTGAATGTCGTAGCGATCCTCGAGGTCAAGTACGATGTCCACCAGGTGGGCGGAATTGATATTCAGCTCGTTCAGCAAATGGCTGTCCCTGTCCACTGAGGTGATATCGACGTCTTCCGGAAGGTAGGGGCTAATGATTTCGAGGAGTTCCCCGTAGGTTTCAGTGTTTTTCATAGCGATTTAATCGTGGCGTCTAAAGATAACACAAGCATTGACATCCCCGAAACCCAAACTGGCCTTGGCGATGACCCGGGGAGCCACAGGCTTGTTGTCCAGGGGCACCATTGAGGGGTCGATGAGTTTTTCGATTTCGGGGTGCAGGTCGGATGCGTTCCGGTTGCCGATGATGCGTTTTTCGCCGAATTGCAGGATTGCTGCCACGCATTCCATGCTACCCGAGGCAGAGAGGCCATGCCCCAGGACGTCCTTGAACGAATTGAGGTACGGGAATTCTTTTCCCCTTCTGTTCAGGGCGAGCGTCCAGTTTTTGACTTCCTCCGGATCCCTTGAGGTGGCCGTCAGGTGGCCGTTGATCAGGTCCACCTCCCCGGGCTCCACCCCGCTCAGCCTGAGGGCTTCGGAAATACAGCGCCGCACCCCTGCCCCATTGGAGGCGGTCATGGTACCCCCGTTGCGCTGCCCGCCGCAGTTCACTGCCCCCCCCAGGACTTCCGCGTATACAGGGGCATTTCGCTGCAGTGCACTTTCCAGGGATTCCAGCACCAGGGCCCCTGCCCCGCTTGAGGGCACAAACCCGGCTGCTGTCCGGGACATGGGCCTGCTGGCATGCTCAGGATCCTCGTTATAGCCAGAAGGCACCACGCGCATGGCGTCGAACCCGCCCCAGACATAGGGGCCGCTGTCACCACAGCTCCCTGCCAGGATTCGGTCGGCCCGGCCTGCCTGAATCCGGTCAAACGCCATCAGCACCGCCTCTGTCCCGGTGCTGCAGGCTGAGGAATTACTGCTCACCTGGTTCCCGCAGCCAATTTTTCCAGCCAGAAAGGCGCTTATCCCGCTGGCCATGGTTTGGGGTACCGCAGTACTTCCCAAACGGCGCACATTCCCCTGATCGATTTGCAGTACGGATTCCCGGAATTTATCCACCCCGAGGATGCTGGTACCAAAGATGACGCCCGAATCCCAGTCCGGGTTTTCAGGGCCCGTCACGGAGAGTCCCGCCCGTTCCCAGGCCTCCATTCCCGCCAGCGTTCCATATATTAAACCGGTTGATTTTAAATCTCTTAAATCAATCTTACTAAAGTATTTACTTAAATCTTTATCAGTTACCTGGGGGACACCGGCCACCTGGCACCGGAAACCCAGTTCCCTGAGCTCCGGGAGGTGCCTGAGCCCTGAAACCCCTTCAAACATGGCTTTCCGGAAAGCGGGAAGCCCGATGGCGTTGGGTGCGCATATGCCCATACCGGTTATTACGACACGGCGTTTCATTCCACCTGAGATTTAAAGATACCGGCGATCAGTCCCCGGCACGCCAGTTGCCCGTCCCCCCTGTACAATCGTACCCTGGCCTTGAGCTTGTTAAACCTGAAATAGACTTTTTCGCCCTGTACGCTCACGAGGTCCCCGGGGAAAACAGGTTTCAGGAAGTCCATCTGGGTTTCGGTCAGGGCTACCGCGCCCCGTGCCTCCGGGGTTTGGGGTGGGTTTTCCGAAAGGTAGATCCCGAGACATGCCAGGCCTATCTGGGCACAACACTCCGTCAGGATCACCCCGGGTGTTACCGGGGCATCCTTAAAATGCCCCCTGTAAAAGTAGCTGTCGGGCGGAAAACGGTAGTAACCCTCCACCCTTTCCGGGGTAAGCGCCGTCAACCCGTCCACAAACAAAAAGGGCTCGCGGTAGGGCAATCTTCCGAGGATTTCCTGAAACTTAGTCTCCATGGCTAACAAAGGCTTTCTCCCCCATCCACTTTTAGTATTGTCCCATTGATCCAGGAGGCTTCCGGCCGACTGAGCAGGTATGCGGCATTGGCCACATCCTCCGCTGTCGTAATACGGCCCAGGGGGTTTCGCGCAGCGCTCCGGGCCAGGATTTTATCCGATCCCGGGATCTTTTTCATCGAATCGGTGGGGGTTACCCCCGCCTGAATGCAATTCGCCCGGAGCCCTTCGGGCCCGAACTCCACAGCAACCTGCCGGATAATGGCCTCCATGGCCGCCTTGGCCGCCGCTACGGCCCCATAACCGGGAATCACCCGGCTGCTTCCCTCACTGGTGAAGGCAATTACCCTTGAATCCTCGCAAAAAAGCCCTTTGCCAAAGAGCAGTTGCACCCATTTGTACACATTGTACGCCATGGCCTCCCCGGTGATCCTGAAATCTTCTTCGCCCAGCGGCGGGGATCCGGAAACCGGAACCATGGGCTTGAGATTCCCGCGGGCAATACTGTGGACGAGGATGCGGATCTTATGGGAGGGCCCCAGGATTTCGCGGAGATCGCTCAAAATGGCCTCCTGCCCCTTTTCCTGTATCGCATCCCTGTGGATGGCGTAAAAGGGCGTGCCCAGGTTCGAAAACTCTTTGAAACGGGTGGAGATCTCCTCCATATCCTTGCGCAGGTCCCTGTGGACGGCAATCACGGGAATGCCTTCCATGAGCAATTTACGCACCGTGGCCAGGCCGAGGCCGCGGCTGCCGCCGATCACCAGTGCAAAGTTCTGTATGTCCTGATTCCCCTCCATATCCTTAAAACTCGAGCAGGATCCGCTGGGCCGTAAAACCTGGTCCAAAACTCAGGAGGAGGCCCAGTTCACCCGGGCCAATCCCCTTTTCCAGAAAGCGCTCCAACACGTATAGCACGGTAGCGCTGCTCATATTGCCATAGCACCTGAGAACCTCCCGGGTGTCATCCAGGTTGGCCTGCTGGTCTTTGAAGAGTTCCGATACGGTCTGTACGATTTTTCGGCCGCCCGGGTGGAATATCAGGTGCTGCAAGTCGGACAGTTCCCGCTCCTGTTCTGCGAGAAAGGGAACGAGCATCGGATGGAAATGGTCGGCAATCGTTTCGGGAACGGCGGGATCCAGAATCATTTTCAGGCCGGAATCCGTGAGGTCAAACCCCATCAGGTGAGTGGTGTCCGGGAAATGGTACATCCCCTCGCTGAGGATCCTCGGGCCCTCTGCCTCCCCCTCGGAGCTCATTAGCACGCAGGCCGCCCCATCCCCGAATATTGCGGCACTGATGATGTTGGCCATCGAGTGATCCGAGTGCTGGAAAGTCGCTGCCGGGCTCTCCACGGCGATTACAGCCGCCCTTTTTCCGGGGTTGGCCTTTAAAAAGTGGTACCCGTAAATCAGCCCTGAGATTCCGGCGGCACACCCCATTTCGGTCACCGGCAGCCTGCAGGTATCCCCCCTGAGCGAAAGGGCGTTGACCAGGTAGGCATCAAGGGATGGTATCATGATGCCGGTACAACTCACCGTAATCAGGTAATCGATGCTGTCCGCCTCCCAACGGGCCTTTTCCAGGGCTTTTGAAAGCACCTCCTCCCCGAGCTTCCTGGCTTCCCGTGCATAGATTCGGTTCCTGGCCTCGAAAGAGGATGGGGTAAAGACATCCTGGGCGTCCAATATCCCGTACCTCCGGTCCACCCCTGCCCCTTCGAAGATTTTCAGGGCTTTGCGAACCAGGCGGTCGGGTTCCCCGGCAAGCCACAGGGGCACGTAAGGCAGTATTTCTGAAGTTGAGCGGGCAAACTCAGGAAGGGCCCTGGCGGCACCTAGTATTCGAACATCTGTCATTCCTTTTCATTGAAGTTGAGGATCCAGAGGTACCTGAAGGCCCATTTCCAGCGAATTGTACCGGACCCGATCCCAAGGGACCTGCCAAAACCTTCCAGTTCCGACCTCCGGAACCCTCTTTGGATGGAAACCAGTCCATCGTGCATCGCAATTTTTGATTTCATAAAAATAGCCCCAAATAGCCGAAATAAGGAATATGCGAGGGGATTTCTATCTAAATCGTTGATTACAATGGCTTTGCAGTTCGATCGGCTCCAGTGCCCGAGCATTTTCAGGATCTCCTCGTCCCTGAAATGGTGCAGGAACAGGTTGCAGATGATGACAAACTCTCCCTGCGGCAATTCCGGAAACTCCAGGACATCCCGCAGTTCATAGGTTATGGGGGCTTCCGAGGTGACCATGTCCCTCCCGGCCTGCAGGCTTTCAGCATTTCGGTCCCAGCCGGTAAGCCGGGCCCGGAACCCCTTTTTTGCACAATAGCGCTGCAGGTGCCTTAGGAATTCCCCATCCCCGCAGCCGATGTCCAGGATATGGCACGGGGCCTTTGTTTTCATGGAAAGGAAGGGCCTCAGGCCTGCGATTCCGGCTTGATGCCCGCCCAGGAGCATATTTACCCTTTTCAGGTCTGCAAGGGCCGCCCTGAGGTCTGCCTCCGGAAGTGTCAGGTCATCCATGAGTTCCGGGGCATCGCTGCGCTCCCTGAAAGAAGCCTTCCTCATAGGGTTCCATGGGTTTTGCGGATGATTGTCCGGAGCAGGGGTGGGAAGACCGAAGCTGCGCGCATCCCCAGGTCCAACCCTGCCGGGCTTGTGAGGACTTCCTGCAGCCTTGCCCCAACCCATAACCGGGTCCGGAACTCTTTTTGCCAGGCCCTTCGGTATTCCCGCTCCAAATGCTGCCTGTTCGTATTGGAATTGCCTCCGTGCCTGATGAGCAGGTTTGCCTGAAGCCGCCCGCCCTGGATAGCCATCGCCATTCCATTGCCGCAAAGCGGATGGATCAGCCGGGCGGCGTCCCCCGATAACAAGACGTGGTCGGCGACGAGCCCTTTCTTCCCAAAATAGATGTTCGAAATTCCAAGGGGCGTTTCAAAAAGGGGCTCGGCCGTGTCGAGTACCTCCGCCAGGGCGGGATGTTCCTTCAACAAGGTACGGGTGCAGGATTCCAGGTTCGGGGTTTCCCTGAAACGCTCCCTGTGGATCAGGTAGCAGAAGTTCACCGCACCCGTCTCGGTGACCGATAACCCGCCATACCCTCCTTTGAAACCGTAAAGCCCCACCCGGTGTGAGGGGTACTGCGCTCGGTAGTGCATTTTAATCCCCATCCAGGGGCTGGCCCTGGAGAAAAACGGCCGGCCCTGTACGCGGTCCATACCACTTCGCTTGCCCCAGGCACCCAGAACATGTGTGGCCTGCCAGACCCCGCCCCTGGAGGTCACCCTGAAATAAGGGGCTTC
>CAZUZE010000141.1:0-6129 GCA_964624565.1 uncultured Robiginitalea sp. | reverse complement strand
TGTTGCTGCTGAAGACGAAGTTGTAGTTCACCGGGTGTGCCACGACGACAAGGCCGGGAATGGGTTTCCAGGTAATCCCCACACCGAGGTCGAGGTATCCCGGGTCGTTGAAATTGCTCAGGATGGTCGACCTGTATTCCATCAGGGCGGAGGCGGCCAGGTTTTTGCCTATGTTGTACCCGAACAGGGAGGTGAGGTTAAAGACGTCATTGGATTGCCGGAACCCTTCCTCATCATCCGGATCGTCCTTGTCGTCAAACTTTACCCATCCAAGGTTCAGCTGGGCATTGTTGTACCAGAAATACTTTTCCCGGTCGAGTTTGGCATAGGGGTTGACCGTAATGCCAATGCGTCCCGCGGCGTTGTTCGGGTTTTGCTGGGCATACCAGTTGTTGAACTGCGAAACGCTCCCGCCGATGGTGCCAAAAGCCCCAAGTTTCCAGCCAGGGAAGGCATCTATCTGGGACTGAAGGTCTGAGATGCGCCCTTTGATGGCGCTAACGGAGTCTTCTTTTTGTTTTTTGGATTCTTTGAGTTCTTCCACGGTTTGGCCGTAGGCGGCAAACCCAAAAAGGGAGACCGTGAGGATGATAAGGATTCGTTTCATCTGATTTCCGAAATTTTGGTAACAGCGCCAAATTTAAGGGAAACCAGTGAATTCAGACCCTTAGAGCCTCAAGATTTCTTATAAATAGGGACTGAAGAGCACGCTTCCCCGTACATGACGGACTTTGCAACCTGCTGCACAAGTTGGGAGGCCCATACGTACGCAGATAGGGGTACCGGGAGGTTGCTGCAGCCTTTGATGATGACCGGCCGGTCCCTGAGGGCCTCGAGGTCGATCGTTTTCAGGGCCTCTTTAAACAGGACGGTTTCCAGGTCTTCCGGGGTACCTGCCAGGGTGGTGGCCGCGATTCCCTCAAGGTAGCTGCCTGCGAGCATATAGGCCCATGCGGGGATGATGGCGTCCGTACTGCAATAGATGGCCACATGCCCATTTTTATAGGTTTCCCAGGAATGTTCCTTCAGGGCATTCCTGAAACTGGCTTCTCTCAGGATTAGCCCTTCTTCCAGCCACTGGCTCAGGTCCAGTTCAAAGCGCGCCCCTTTCGGATAGAGCTTTTCCAGGTCCAGGGTGACCAGTTTGCTTTTTGCGACGCGGTTTACGATTTCCTTTTCCATCCTCCGATACGGCTTCAGAGCATTCCCAGTTCGAGTTTCGCCTCTTCGCTCATCAAATCCTGGGTCCAGGGGGGGTCGAAGGTGATTTCAACCTCAGCGTCCTTTACCATATCCAGGGATTTGACCTTTTCCTCCACTTCCACTGGCAGGGTTTCCGCTACCGGGCAGTTGGGGGAGGTAAGCGTCATCAGGATACGCACGTCGTAATCCTCGTTGACAAATACGTCGTAGATCAGCCCGAGTTCGTATATGTCCACAGGGATTTCCGGGTCGTATATGGTTTTGAGGACCCTGACGATCTTCTCGCCGAGTTCCTGGGTATCTATGGTAGTTTCTGATTCCATTGGGTTGCGTTTAGTTGTTTGGGCCCACTCCGGACTTCAGCTGGGTCTCGTAGGCCAAAGCGTATAGCTTGAGCTGTTTGATCATGCTGACAAGGCCATTGGCCCGGGTGGGGGAGAGGTGCTCCTTGAGGCCGATCTGGTCGATAAAATCCGTTTTCGCCTGCAGGATGTCAGCGGGCTTCTGGTTGCTGAAGGCCCGGATGAGGATCCCGATGATCCCTTTTGTAATAATTGCATCACTGTCGGCCGTAAAGACCACTTTGCCGTCTTCCATGGCGGCATGAACCCAGACCTTGCTCTGGCACCCTTTTATCAGGTGATCGTCCGTCTTGTATTCCTCCGCAATTTTAGGGAGGGATTTTCCGAGTTCGATCATGTATTCATACCGCTGCATCCAGTCGTCAAACATGGAAAACTCATCGACAATTTCCTCCTGAATCGCTTCGATCTGCATCTGTTTCATTTTGGTCAAAATTACAACATGGGCGGTCCAATTTCAAGGACCTGGGGATTTCTCTCCCATCGGAAGGGGTCATGAGAGCATCCGGGCTGCTTTTTTGACCCCTTCGACCAGGCGATCCACCTCGTCCATCGTGTTGTAGAAGGAAAAACTGGCCCGGACCGTGCCCGGGATCTGGTAATAATCCATAATGGGCTGTGCACAGTGGTGCCCGGTGCGCACCGCGATGCCCATCTGGTCCAGCAAGGTCCCGACATCATAGGGATGTATGCCTTCGAGGTTGAACGAGATCACGGAGGTCTTCTCAGTGCCTTCCCCGTAGATCTTCAGACCCTCGATGCCCAGTAATTCTGCGGTTGCGTAATGCAACAGCTGCGATTCATAGGCAGCTATCTGCTCAAGGCCTATGGAATTGAGGTAATCCAGGGCAGCCCCGAAGGCGATCCCCCCGCTGATATTGGGGGTGCCGGCCTCGAATTTATGGGGCAGTCCCGCATAGGTGGTTTTTTCAAAGGTCACCTCGGAAATCATCTCCCCGCCCCCCTGGTAAGGTGGCAGTTTTTCCAGCCATTCGGTTTTGCCGTAAAGGGCGCCCACCCCGGTGGGCCCGCATAGCTTATGGGCGGAGACGGTGTAAAAATCGACGTCCAGGGCCTGCATGTCTGCCTTCAGGTGGGGGGCCGCCTGGGCGCCGTCGATCAGGACGGCGGCCCCAACCTCGTGGGAACGCCCGATGATCTCGCCGATGGGGTTAATGGTGCCGAGGGCGTTTGAGACATGGTTGCAGAAGACCAGGCGCGTGCGCTGTGAAAGTTGCTCGTAAAAGGGGGCCAGCACGAGTTCGCCTTTGACATTCATCGGGATCACCCGGAGCCGGGCACCGGTCCGCTCGCACAACATCTGCCAGGGGACGATATTGGAATGGTGTTCCATGGCAGAAACCCAGATCTCATCCCCGGGGGTAAGGAAGGACGTAAACCCGGAGGCCACTGTATTGATGCCGTGGGTGGTCCCGGAAGTCATGATGATTTCGTGGCTGTGGGCCGCGTTGAAATGCTTCTGTATTTTGATGCGCGCCTGCTCATACGCCTCGGTGGCTTCCTGTGAAAGCGTGTGGACCCCCCGGTGGATATTTGCATTGTAGCGGGAATAGTAGTCCACGATTGCATCGATCACCTGCCGGGGGGTCTGGGAGGTGGCCGCATTGTCCAGGTATACCAGGGGCTGCCCGTTCACCAGGCGGGTTAAAATGGGAAAATCCTCCCTTATTTTTACGGGGTCGAATGTGGCTGTTTTCATGAAGTACAAAGATACCGAACCATCTGTTAAACCCCTGTCAAACAATCCCTAAATTCGGGTTTAATTGGCTGGGGGAAATAGGAATTCGACTCAGAACCGGAACCCGGCCCCGACCTTCACCAGGCCGATGGTGCGGCTTGGGGAATCCCCGGAAGAAAATATCAGGTCGTACTGTCCCTGGAGGAACCACCGGGGGGAGAGGTCATAGCTCAGGCCCACGTTCAGGTTGGGTCCCGAATTATTGTCGATACCTTCCACAAGCCCTTGCGCATTGAAAAAGACTTCCCCCGTGCTGCGCGACCAGGTCCAGCCCACCCCACCCCGTAGTTTCAGCTTTTCGCTGGAACCCAGGGGGAGTTCGGCAAATAGGCGTGGCTGCAGGAAAAAATCGCGGTATTTCAGTTCCTGTACGGGGTCCGAGTCATTAATTTGGGTGGTGGCAAACCAGGTCGCATCCAGGCTCGCCCCCAGCCGTGCTTTGCCGGCCCCGGCAAACCGATAGGCCAACCCAGCCCCGAGGACCCCCTGGTTGGATGCCCCAAAGGAGGCCCCCGCCGAAATGGGGTAATTGAGCTCGACGCTCCAGTCCCTGTCCTGGGCACGGGAGGTGTGGAGGAAAAACAAGAGGGTCAGAAGGGTGAAAAGTGTCCTCATTTTTTCAGTAATTCAGGGGTCCGGGTCCCAAATCAGCTTGTGGCGTACAGGGGTTTCCAGGGAGGTTGCAATAGACAACAGCCTGAGATACGGGCTTGTTTTCCCCTGGGGATCAGTGCTTTGAAAGATCCTAAATACCTTCCGTTCTAGAGTTCAAACCCCAGGTTTACCCCGAGTTTTTTGGCGATCAGCTTGTTGATCCGCTGCTTGAGCTCCTGGATGCGGACGCTTTCCAAAACGTTGTTGGCAAAGGCGTACATCATCAGGGCTTCGGCTTCCTTTTTCGGGATCCCGCGGGCCTGGAGGTAAAACAGCGCCTCTTTGTCCAGCTGGCCGATGGTACATCCGTGGGAACACCGGACATCGTCGGCGAAGATCTCCAGTTGGGGCTTCGTATTTACCGTCGCCTTGTCGCTGATCAGCAGGTTGTTGTTTTGCTGAAAGGCATTGGTTTTCTG
This sequence comes from uncultured Robiginitalea sp., assembly GCA_964624565.1. Lineage (GTDB taxonomy): Bacteria > Bacteroidota > Bacteroidia > Flavobacteriales > Flavobacteriaceae > Robiginitalea. The sequence continues at coordinate 1,732 of CAZUZE010000141.1, read as the reverse complement.
GGCGATTTTATCCACGATGATCTTGCCGTTGAAAACCCCCGTGGAACGCTGCCCGAAAATGCCCTTGTAATCCTGGTGGCTTTCGCAATTGGGCTGCTGGTGGTGTACCAGGGTATGGTGGTCCACATGCTGTTTTTCGCCCAGGAGGGTAACCCCTTTCAGGGTGGATTCGATATGCTCCCCGTCCTGGTAGAAGTTCAGGTTGTTCCGGGTGAGTTTCCCTCCAAACGAAAAGGTGTGGACGTTCACATGGCTGTTCCCTTTCTGGTCGATATAGGTGTTGTCGATCAGGCTGGCGGATTCCAGGTCGTTCTGTACTTTGTAATAATCGACAATCGCCGCTTTGGCGGCGTAAATCTCAGTAACGGAATTTGTCAGCACTTCGTTCTCTGTGAGGCTCTGGTGTCTTTCAATAACCTGTAATTCCGCATTTTCCTCTACGACAATCAGGTTCCTCGGCTGCAGCATTTGGGCAGTTTCACTCCCGGTGGAGAAATGCAGGATTTCCACGGGCTTCCTGGGGACCTTGTTCTTCGGGACATAGATAAACGCGCCCTCCCTGGCAAAGGCCGTATTGAGGGAAACCAGTGAATCCCCCCGCGACGCCACTTTGTTGAAGTAGACATCGATGATCGGCTTGTACATCGGCTTGGTCAGGGCCGAGCTCATCAGGCAGATGTCCACTCCTTCGTGGGTGGTTTCTGAGAGGTAAGAGCTGTAGACGCCGTCGATAAAAACGATTTTATAGGTGTCTATCTCATGGAGGAAGTACTTCTTGACATCCCGGTACTCAAGGGAATTGTCCTGTTTTGGGAACAGGCTGAAATCCATATTTTGGAACCGCTCCAGGGAGGTGTACTTCCAGGCCTCCTGCTTTCTGCTCGGGAAACCTTTTGCCTCAAAATTTTTCAGGGCTTCCGAACGGATTTCGTGGACCGGGTGGGTCAGGTCCACTTCGTTTTCAAAAGCCATGAAAGAGGCGATGAGTCTATCTTTTAATTCCATAGTTCCTTCATTTGAGGGGCAGCACCGGGGGATCTCAGAGCACTGCTTCCTGTTTGATCCAGTCGTATCCTTTTTCTTCGAGCTCGAGGGCGAGTTCCTTCGTCCCTGACTTCACGATTTTCCCGTCGTGGATCACATGCACGAAATCGGGGACTATGTAATCCAGCAGGCGCTGGTAGTGGGTAATCACGATGACGGCATTGTCCTTGCTGCGCAATTTGTTCACCCCGTTGGCCACGATCCTAAGGGCATCTATATCGAGGCCGGAATCCGTCTCGTCGAGCACCGCCAGCCGGGGTTGCAGCATGGCCATTTGAAAAATCTCGTTTCGTTTCTTCTCACCGCCGGAAAACCCTTCATTCAGGGAACGCGAAAGGAATTTGCGGTCGATCTCCAGCATCTCCGCTTTTTCCTTCAGCAGCTTGAGCATTTCGTTGGCCGGCATGTCCTTAAGCCCTTTCGCTTTCCGGGTTTCATTGATGGCCGTTTTGATAAAATTGGTCACTGAGACCCCGGGGATCTCCACCGGGTACTGAAAGGATAAAAAGATGCCTTTGTGCGCCCGCTCTTCAGGGGAAACCTCGTCCAGGTCTTCCCCTTCAAATACAATTTTTCCGCGGGTTACCTCGAAGTCCTCTTTTCCTGCAATTACAGAGGCCAACGTGCTTTTTCCGGAACCGTTGGGCCCCATAATGGCGTGGATTTCCCCCGGGTTTACTTCAAGGTT
>CAZUZE010000140.1:0-6152 GCA_964624565.1 uncultured Robiginitalea sp. | reverse complement strand
CGGAATGGGTGGGATGTACAGTCGCCTACGGCGAGCCTGGAAGTCCCGGTAAAAATCGGCCGGTCATTTACCATATACCCTTCCTACAGGTATTACTGGCAATCCGCTGCCGAATATTTTCGCCCGTATAACGAGCATCTGTCGGGGTCAGCGTACTATACCTCTGATTTTGATCTCTCGGAATACTCGGCGGATCAGTGGGGGCTGGGCGTGGGCTACGTGGATATTTTTACCCGCGCCAACATCCTGGGCTTCGGGTTGAAAAGCGTCGACCTGAAATTCTACCACTACTCCCGAAACAGCCCTTTTTCCTCAAATATCATCACCTTCGGAATAGGGTTTGTCCAGAACTGAGCCGTCCCCGGTCGCGGGGTATTACCTCTGGAAGAATTCTTCAGGCGGCAGCCCGCCGTATTGTTTGTGGTACAAATCCGCCAGCCGGCGCATGAGGTAGTCCACCAGGTCGTCTTCCTTTACACCCCTTTGGTATTTCTGATAGGTCGGGTCGAATTCCTCCTGAAGGAAAAAATCCAGGTCATCAGACCCATAGCGGCTGAAGGCATTCCAGGACCTCAGCCCGTTGAGCATCTCCCTGTGCGCGAGAAAGCGCCTTTCTGCCATCTCGAACTCCTGCTTGCGGCGTTCCGCGTCCCGGCTTTCGGGGCTTCGGGATTCCCGATACAGCTCGGAATAGCTACGTGCGACTTCCTGGTCGGCCTCCATGGCCTCGGAAATGAGGCGAAAGTAGGCACGGCTCACCAGGACCGGGTACCGCTGGATAAATTCCGGGGATGCCTGGGTGGCATCTGTGGGGTTGAACTCGGGCAGGGCAAAATAGGTGGGCGTTTCCGGGGGGACACCGGGGGGTTCCCTGAGTGCGTTTTCCCAGCGCGGGGATTCCACCACTTCCTCCCAGGCATCCGCATAGTCAGACGTCCCGGATGGAAGGGAGGTGCATGCGCTCACAAGCATCCCTGCCAATACGGAATAGCCGTAAAACCTACTCCTGTAAATTCCCATTTTCATATAGTGTTCGCCCCGAAGTAACGGTATTCCCCTGAAGGGCCAAAAACCAGGAGGTCAAGTGCCTTGAATCCTCGTCAAAACACCTTATACAGGTGCCTTGGGGGCCAAAATCCAGTCCCCCGCCCGAAGCCCTGCCCTATTTGGTCAGGTACAGGGCGCCGATGCCCAATTCGTAAAATTCCCTGTTCAGGCCCTCGATGTCTTCGCTCATCAGGAGTTCGGCCTCCCGCTTGAGGCCGACCCATTCGTTGTCGAGTCGTTCCAGGGTGGCCTTCGTGCCCGTATTGATCCGCGGAATCCCACTGTCCCCGTGATTGAGGGCCGTGAGGTACCTGGCCGTAAACCCGTTGACGTAATTCTCCACGTCATCATAGGCTTTTGAAAGTCGCTGTACCATCTTCCCGTCCCACTGCTTCATCTTTTCCAGGGTGCGCTTTGCCTCCTCTGTGACTTCCTTGTGGGGGGTGGTTTCCAGATGCGAAATCATCTGGTTCAGGCGCCCCTGCAAATCATGGAACGCATTGGTCATTCCGGTCATCTCCCTGTACTGGCCTTCCGCTTTTTTCATCGTCGCCTCGTAGTCCTTCCAGGTCGCTTCCGAAGTCGGGATCAGCGGGTTGTTGAGAATTGCTGCCTGCACCTGCTGTTGTTCTGCCCCGTATGCCAGGGTCAGGGAGTACCGCCCGGGCATGGCCCTGCGCCCGCGGAAACTCCCTTCGATATAGACTTCCGGAGCTCCCGGAAGCCCTTCGTGCCTTAAATCCCATACGAACCGGTTCAGCCCTTTTCGGTGTGGGAGCACCTGGGGCTTTGAGGGTGCCCCTTCATAGGACCGGTAGGTTTTGTCCGGGACAGAGGAATAGGTGCGCACCAGCTGTCCCCCGGCGTCCCGGATCTCCAGGCGGACCTCGGTGGAATCGGGGAGCTCCGGGAGGGCATAATACACCACCATGCCGCTGGCCGGGTTTACCCCTTCCCACGAACCTGTCCCCTCTGGCTCGGGCGAATCCATGCTGCTGTACCAGTTTGGAAATACCGCATCCTCGGGCGTATAGAGCACGGCTTCCTTCGGATTCCCGCGGTACTGACGCAGCAGGGGAAGGTCGTCGAAAATCCAGAAGGAGCGGCCCTGGGTAGCCAGGATAATATCGTTGTGCCTGAGCTGCAGGTCCGTGATGGGAACCACCGGCAGGTTTGACTGCATTTGTTCCCACTTCCTGCCCCCGTTGAAGGAGAGGTAAAGGCCTGTTTCGGTCCCGCAAACCAGCAGGTCCTTGCGAACGGGGTCTTCGCGGACCACCCGGGTAAAGGCCCCGTAGGGGATGCCCGCACTGATTTTTTCCCAGCTCCTGCCATAATTCGCGCTCTTGTAGAGGGAGGGGGTAAAGTCGTTGAATTTATAGCGCGTCGTGGCGATATAAACGGTTCCAGGATCATGGGGGGAAACTTCGATGGCATTTACCAGGGCCTCGGGCATGCCCTTTGGGGTAATATCGGCCCAGTTCTGCCCGTTGTCCCGGGTAATGTGGACGCGGCCATCGTCGCTCCCTGTATAGAAGACCCCGGCCTCATGGGGGGATTCGATCAGATAACTGATGGTGCCGTAATTTTCGGCCCCCACTGCCTCGTTCGTATAGGGACCTCCCCCATTGCCCTGTTTATCGTCCTGATTCCCTGTAAGGTCCGGGGATATTACTTCCCAGCTGTGCCCCTCGTCACGGGTGCGCAGGACATACTGCGCAGCGTGGTAGTAGGTATTGGGTTCATGCACCGACTTTATGATCGGGGCATTCCAGTTAAACAGGTATTTCATTTCCCTGGCCGGAAGCCCCAGGTAGAGGTTGGGCTCTATCATGACATTGGTACCTGTTTTGGCCTTTACATCCAGCAGATCCACGGTTCCCAGGTAACTGCCGCCCATCACCTTCTCCGGGTTGTCGGGGTCAAACGCAAGAAAGGCGCTTTCACCGCCGGCTGAAGCTTCCCAGTGCTCCTTCCCGATCCCATAGGCACCCAGCCCGATACTGGCGATCTTTACCGAGCTATTGTCCTGCTGCCCTCCATAGAGGTTATACGGAAACTGGTTGTCTACGGCCACTCGATAGAACTGGGCGGTGGGCATATTGTCCTGGGTGGACCAGGTCTTTCCCCCGTCAAAGCTGATCTCCGCCCCCCCGTCATCTGAAATAAGCAAATTGTCAGAATCCCCCGGATTGATCCAGAGGTCGTGGTAGTCCCCGTGGTGGGTGCTGATCTCCTCCCAGGTCTTCCCACCGTCTATGGAGCGGTAGGGATAGGCGCTGAGCACGTAAATGGTGTTTTCGTTATTGGGGTCAGGGGCGATTTCTATATAATACCAGGCGCGCTGTATCAGGCGGTGGTCCCCGCTGACCCGGCTCCAGCTTTCACCTGCATTGGAGGAAACGAAAAGCCCGCCCTTCTCCTTCTGGGAGTCGCTTTCGACCAGGGCATAGACCCGGTCCGGATTCGCCCTGGAAACCGCAATGGCCATTTTCCCCTTTTCCTCGGGGATCCCATTGTGGATCTGGACCCAGTTCTCCCCCCCGTCGGTGGACTTGTATAACCCGCTGCCCGGCCCGCCGCTGATCACCTTCCAGGGTTTGCGCATATGTTCCCACATGGCCGCATACAGTACCCTGGGGTTGTGCATATCGATCGAAAGGTCACTGCAACCGGTGAGCTCGTTGACAAAGAGGACGTTCTTCCAGGTTTCCCCCCCATCGGTCGATTTATAGATGCCGCGCTGCTTTGTGGGCCCGTGGATGGCGCCTTGTGCAGCCACCCAAATAATATCGGGGTTCTCCGGGTGGATTGCGATCCTGGAAATATGGCGCGTGCTGTCAAGCCCCATATGCCGCCAGGTTTTCCCTGCATCTGTGGACTTGTAGACCCCGTCCCCGTAGGAGGTGGTCACCCCCCTCGGCGCATGCTCCCCCATCCCCACATAGACTGTGTTGGGATGGCTTTCCGATACCGCGACCACCCCCACCGAGCCGGTCTTAAAGTACCCGTCTGAAATATTCGTCCAGTGTTGCCCGGCATTGGTGGTTTTCCAAAGCCCTCCGCCGGTAGTCCCCATGTAGTAAGTCAGGGGGTCGCCGACAACGCCCGAAGACCCTGTAGACCTGCCCCCGCGAAAAGGGCCAATGTTCCGGAATTTGGCAGGCTCCATATAGGCGTTCAACTCCTGAGCGGCTGCCGGAAAGGAAATACAAATCAATAATATGACGGGGAAAAATCTGTTCATCGAATCCGTTTTTGTTTACCTGTTAAATGTAGGTTTTTGTCAAGAGAAAGAAAATTTATGCCTGCAAATTCTACAGGGCTGAAACCCTTTTCGTATTTTACCTCTTATGCCAATCTAACCACATTTTTATTTTTGAGATTATGGTTCGAACTGCCCATTCAGGGCCCTGCCCCTTTCGGTTTTTTCCCATCGGAATCCTTTTAGTTGCCCTCCTGGCATCACCTTTTTGCCGGTCACAGGAAAAAGCCGAAACCCTCAATTCCATGATGCTACGGGGAATCGAGGACTGGCACATCCCGGGAATGGCGGCCATCGTCATCAAGGACGGGGAGGTCGTCTTCAGCCGGGTGTACGGGGTAAAGGATGTCAAATCCGGGGCATCGGTGGACCGGGAGACACTCTTCAGCATGGGCTCCACCACAAAGGCCGTAGTTGCCATGGCCCTCGGGGTCCTGGTCGATCAGGGCAAGCTTCGCTGGACGGACAGGGTGCGGACCCATTTTCCTGAATTCCGGCTGTCCGACCCCTATATTGCGGAAGAAGCCCAAATCCAGGACCTGCTGACCCATAACCTTGGCATTGAAAAAGCCGATTTGCTCTGGGTGATGGACAGTGTATCCACCTCCCGGACCCTGGAGCGGTTCGCCGCGGCCAAAAAGGCATATCCCCTGCGCGGGGGCTTCCTGTACAACAACCTGATGTACGTGGCGGCAGGGGAGGTGATCCGGGCGGTTTCGGGCATGCCCTGGTCGGATTTTGTCACCCGCTATATACTCACCCCCCTGGAAATGGACCGGACGGTAGCCCGGGTTTCGGATATCTTCCAGGCCGGGAATTACGCAATCCCCTATTACTACGACGACACTGAAGGCCTGATTGAGACCCGGCACATCCTCGCCGACCAGATCGGGGCGGCCGGGATGATCTGGACCTGTGCCGCCGACATGGAACACTACCTCCAAATGCTCCTGGGGCAGGGGGCCTACAAGGGGAAGCCCATCCTGAAACCCGAGACCTTTCAGTACCTGTTCCGGCCCCACGCCCTGATCCCGGAGCGGGAATTCTACCCCACCCGGACGCTGACCAAACCGGAATGGACTACCTATGGCCTGGGTTGGTTTCAGCAGGACTACCGGGGCGAAAAACTGGATTTCCACACCGGGAGCCTTCCCGGCCTGGTGGCCATGGCTGGGATCATGCACGAAAAGAACACCGCGGTATACTTCCTCGCCAACCGCGACCATGCGGAGCTGCGGCACGCATTTTTGTACCGGGCGATGGACCTTTGGGCTTTCGGGGACGGGGAGCGCGACTGGCACGAAGAAATTTTCAACCTGTACGAGGGGATTCGCAAAGAAAGCCTCGAGCGGGAACAAGCTGGTTTAAACAATCGCAATCCGAAGACGCGCCCGAGTTTGCCCCTTTCTGCCTATTCGGGATCCTATACCCATCCCATGCTGGGCGGGGCTGTCATTCGGGAAACCCCAGGGGGGCTGCAGGTCCGTTTCAACGACAGGATCTCCTACGAACTGCAGCACTGGCAGTACAATGCATTCAGGGCCACCGGAAAGGATGCGTTCGGAAGCCAGCCTGTTTTCAATTTTACCCTTGGGGCAGATGGAGGCATCGCAACCCTGGAAGCTTTTGGGGAAGCGTTCAGGCGGGGCAACCCATAGAGAGGCGTACGCATTCTCACCAGGGATGCTGATGCGCTTCTGCCCGATGGCCCTGAGCTAGGGCCAGTGGAGGTCTCCCGGCGGGCATCCGCCCCGAAATAGGGACCATCGAAAGCCCCCTTACTCCGCCGGCGTTGAAATGGTGATATTCCGGTACTCCACAGGGCCATGGTCCCCCTGCA
>CAZUZE010000139.1:0-6206 GCA_964624565.1 uncultured Robiginitalea sp. | reverse complement strand
GAAATTGGAGATCATCACCATATGGCCCAGCGAACAAAGCAGTTCCGCCCGGTCCATAAAATCCTGCTCGTCAATCTCCCCTGAAGCCTTCAGATTCGACAGGGTGATCTCAAAGATGACAATCGTGTTTTCCTCCTTTACGGTTTGTTCCCGGATAAAAATGTCATAGGACTTTTCAAACATGTCCATATTGACCTTGGTCACGGGGCGGAAACTGCCCCTCAGTGCCAGGATGTTTTTCTTGTAGAGCACGGCGGCCGGCAGGAGGTTGTTCCCGTCGGAACCGAACATGACCGCATCGGTCATCCCGTTTTTGATCAGCTGCAGGCTCATCAGGCGGTTGTCGACATCCGCAAAATTGGGACCCGAAAAGTTGATCATGTCAATTTCGAGGGTATCCTTGTCGATGTGGTCGTAGAGGTATTTAAGCAGCTTGCGGGGTTTGTCGTATTTGAAAAAGGCCCCGTAGATAAGGTTTACCCCAATAATCCCAAGGGTCTCCTGTTGCAGTCTTGCCTCGTTCTGCTTGAAGCGGACATGCAGGATGATTTCATCGAATTCCTTCTGCTTGGGGTCCAGCTGAAACCGGATCCCCAGCCATCCATGTCCCTTGTAGCGTTTGGTGAAGTCGATGGTAGCCACTGTATTGGCGTAGGAAAAGAAAAGCCTGTCGGGGTGTTCCGTACGGGGGATCCGCTCTTCCATAAGGCGCATCTCGTGGGAGAGCATGCGCTTGAGACGGCTCTGGGTCACGTAGCGGTTGTCCTCTTCGACCCCGTAAATGGCATCGCTGAAGGCCTTGTCGTAGGCGCTCATCGCCTTGGCGATCGTACCGGAAGCCCCCCCTGCGCGGAAGAAATGGCGCGCCGTTTCCTGCCCGGCCCCGATCTCGGCAAAGGTTCCGTAAATATCCGGATTCAAATTGATGCGAAGGGTCTTTGCCTTGATGGAGGGGACGTTTTCAAAGGCAAATTCATTCTTTTGCACGGTGGCCATAATGGGAGGGATTACAGGAAACAAAGGTAAAAAGATTGAACAATCCAAGTAATAAATAAGTTATAAATTTGGATAAAATAGACCAGCGGTTGAAGATCACATTTTTGGGTACCGGAACCTCTCAGGGCATCCCGGTTATCGGGAGTTCCGATCCGGTTTGCCTCAGCGAAGACCCGAGGGATAAGCGCCTTAGGGTTTCGGTGCTCGTGCAGGTGGAGGATCGCAATATCGTCATTGACTGCGGGCCGGATTTCAGGCAGCAAATGCTCCGGAATCCTGTGCACCGGCTCGATGCGATACTCTTCACCCACGAACACGCGGACCATACCGCTGGGATCGATGATATCCGCCCTTTTTTTTTCAGGCAGGGGGACATCCCGGTGTACGCCCACCCACGCGTGGTGACCTCCCTAAAACGAAGGTTTGACTATATTTTTGCCGATGAGGACCGGTACCCGGGGGCCCCCGCGGTCAAGGTCCACGAAGTGGAGCGGGGCAGGGCGTTTTCCGTGGGAGGCCTCTGGGTCACCCCGGTTGAGGGGTGGCATAACCGGCTTCAGGTATTCGGATACCGGATCGGCGACTTTGCATACCTGACCGATATCAAAACGATCGAACCTGAAGAAGTAGAGCGCTTAAAAGGACTTAAAGTATTGACAGTAAATGCATTGAGAAAAGATCCTCATCATTCTCATTTCAACCTGGAAGAGGCCCTGGGCTTTATAGATGATGTCCGCCCGGAAAGGGCCTTTCTGACCCATATCAGCCATACGATGGGGTTTCACCGGGAGGTGGAACAGGAACTTCCCGCCCATGTGCACCTGGCCTACGACAACCTTACCCTAACCCTGTAAACCGATGAAGAAGTATATTTTCCAGTACCTTTTTGTGTTCACTGCCCTGGTGGCACTCTACCTCGCCGTGAGCGGGTCCCGGAAACTCCAGACCCGGGAAGCCGAGATCGACACCCTGAAACAAACAGTGCTTGAGCTCAGGGATTCCCTTCAGGAGGGCAAGCTGGCCCTGGAAGACATGCGCTATTTCAGCCTTGCCAACAACGACGATGCCCTGGCCTATACGGATCACCTGAACCTGGAGGACCCTTCCGGGTATGTGGTGGACAAGTTGCTGGAAACCAATGAAACACCGGGAAACAATCCCCTGGTCCCCTATGAGGGAATGGAAGGGGATTTTAAAATCAACAAGATAAAGCTGCTGAACCATCGCTGGATCATCGCCGATTTCTCCGATGGGAAATACTGGGGGGAGCTCCTGATCGCCTATGAGGTTCAGGATGATCTCAGCGTGGATTTCACCCTGCTAAACCACCTGCTGTACACCCGAAGCGCCTATTAATACCTGGTCTGCATCCATTTTTTCAGGGCATTGAGGTTCTCAGAACAAACCCCGTGACCCACCGGGTATTCTTCAAAGGTCACCTGGATGCCATGCGCTTTCAGGAACCCGACCGTTTCCTGTGCCCAGGCTGCCGGGATTATGGGGTCTACCTGCCCGTGGGAGGCGTAGATCTGCAACTGCCCCAAATCCGCTGATCCCACTTCCACGCGGAGCATTTCCCGGTCGATATACCCGCTAAGGGCAATCAGGGATTTGATGCGCCCCGGGTAGGAGAGGGCAATGGAATAGCCCAGGATGGTCCCCTGGCTGAAACCCAGCAAACTGATCCGCGCCGGGTCCAGGTGGTACAGGGGTATGGCGGCATCGATGGTCTTAAGGACAAGGTCCCTGGACTGCACCGCCCCGGGAATGTCGTTCCATTTCCCCTGTCCCCCTTCAAAATTGATGGTGTACCACGCATTACCGAAAGGCTGCAACTCGTAGGGTGCCCTGAGGGAGATGATAAACAGGTCTTCGGGCAGTTCTGCTGCAAATGAAAACAGGTCGGCTTCGTCGCTCCCATACCCGTGCAGCATAAAAAGGGCCGGGGCCGGGGTATCGGAAGGGGTCCCGGGACGTATCAGGTGCTGCAGCGGTAAGGAGTCAGAAGGTATTGCTGCCATTATTTGATGAATAAGAACCAGCGCTGGAAATATTCACCGACCAGTGGGACGGCTTTCCGGGTCCCCTGAACGGCTGACAGGAATCCATAGATCCACAACACGAAATAACAGATATAGAGCCCAATCCAGGCCCAGGGATGCCACCACTGGCTGAGGAAGAGGGCAAAACCGAGGAACCCAAGGTGCAGGCCAAATGCCTGCCGCGTGTGAAACCGGGCAAAGTCGTATTTCGGTTCGGCGTTCATCGTAATGGCAATCAGGGCCCCCAGCATGGTCAGGTAGGCCACGACGGCGATCGTTTTTCCACTGGTTTCCGGCTTTTCCATCTAGATCCGCGTTTGTTCCCCCCGGATTACGCCAAGGGCCCGTCCCTTCAGGGGGACGCCCAGGAACATTGAGTTTCCGGAGGTACTCCTCAGGTCCCCCCGGGCCAGGGTGTATTCGACTTCCGGGTCAAAGAGGGTGAGCTCGGCGGGATGCCCGGGCTTCAGATGGACCTGCTCCAGACCGAAACGACTGCGTCCCCTGCTGAGGATTTCGCAGGCATCCTCATACCCGAAAAGCTGGTTGAGGACCCCGAAGGACTCTTCCAGGCCGGTCGCCCCAAAGGCCGCCAGGTCAAATTCCCTTCGCTTTTCCTCCACGTCCAGGGGGCAGTGGTCTGAAGTCACAAAGTCGATAACCCCTTCCTTTAGTCCCTTCTGAAGTGCCCTGGAATCCTTTTTGCCCCTGAGGGGTGGCAGGGTCTTGTAGTTGCTGTCGAATCCTTCCAGTACGCCATCTGAATGCCAGAGGTGGTGGATCGAAACACTGCAGCTTACATCCAGCCCTTTCTTTTTTGCCGCCCCGATGAGGGCGACCGCCGCAGCGGTGGAAATCGTGGGGATGTGCAGCTTCCCGCCCGTGTATTCCAGGATCGAGAGGTCGCGGGCGATCCGGAGTTCTTCGGCCAGTGGGGGGATGCCCCTGAGGCCCAGCCGGACCGAAACTTCGCCTTCGTGCATCTGTCCCCTGGCGCTCAACTGGGCATCCTGAGGAAAGGAATACACCAAACCCTTGAATTTCTGGGTGTAGAGGAGGGCGAGCTTTAAAAGGTTTGGGTTCTCCAGCCCGTTTTTATAGTCGCTGAAGGCAACAGCCCCTGCCTGGTGCATGTCGTACATCTCCGAGAGCTCGGCGCCTTTGGATCCCATACTTACGGTACCCATTGGGTAGAGGGCGGTGCAGTGTCTTCGCGCGGTTTCCTTCAGGAAGACGATATCCCCGCTCGTATCCGGGGAGGGATAGGTGTTCGTGTTGAGGACAATTCCGGTAAACCCGCCGATGGCCGCAACTTCCAGCCCGTTGGCGATGGTTTCGCGTTCCTCGTGCCCCGGTTCCCCGAAACTGACGCTGCTGTCAAACCAACCCGGGGAAACGCAGAGGGAATCGCGTTGCAGGACCCTCGTTTTTTTTCCTGCCTGCAGGGTCCTCGCAATTTCTGTGATCCGGCCATCCTCGATCAGGATGTCCCTTTTCTTCAAATGCAGTGACGGCTGTGACTTATCGACGATGGTGGCGGCTTTGATCAGTAGGTTCATCGCATGGTTTTTTGCAGAATCATTTCAGCCATCAGAAATAGCAATGCTAAAATAACAAACCATTTCCAAAGGGCAGTGGCCCGGGTGGTGTTTTGGTAGTCCGAGACCAGGGCCGGGACATCAGGATACCGGGCAAAGGAGGGCGGGATGGCAGGGGGCAATGCGGCCTGGAGGCTTTCCGCTCGCGGGTAGTTGAAGCTCGCGTGTTGAATCGTATCCCCCCGGTAGGCGATATGGTAGTTCCCGCTCAGGGCCGGTTCGGCTCCAAAAAACAGCCGCGTCTTCCGGGCAAAGGACTGCTGGAGGGGGATAAAATCGTACCCGGGTCCCTGCAGTTTCAGGATTTCGTCCTCCTGCAGGCCCACTTCCAGGTCGAGGCGGGCCTCCTGCCCGATCTGGAAATACAGGTTGGAACGGGGCAGGCTCCGGCTCCCGATGGAAAACAGGGTAGGGACAATGAGGGGGGACCTCCTGAAATTGCTGTTTTCCCCGCTCAGGGGGGCGGCAAAGAGGTAGATCCCGTCCCGGCCGGAGAGAAACCCACTGCCGTCCTGATAGCCGATGACCTCCTGCATCGGACCCCTTAGTGCGAATCGGAGGCGGGTTTGGGGGAATTCAAAATTCTCGATTTGCTTTTCAAAGACATCCCGGAAAACAGGGTGTGCGAAGTTGATACGGGTAATGAGTGTTTCGCTTTCCGCCAGCTCGCCATAGCCGATGCCGTAGGTTTTCAGGAAGTTGTTGTAAGAAGGGATCGCCGCATTGGCAGCGGGAATGACCAGAAGGCTCCCGCCCTCCCGGACAAAATCCCCAAGGGGTGCCCCCAGGGCAGGGGGAAGGGTTTCCAGTTCGTTCAAAAGGACCAGGTGCTGTTGTTCGACCAGGCCATAGTCCAGCTCCCTTAGGGTGGTCTGCACCAGGGAGAACATATCCGGGGTGAAAATCCTTTCGAGGAACCCGGCCGGTTCTTGCCCGATACTCAGGACCCGGATCTTTTCCGGTTTGTTCAGGTCCAGGAAAAGCGTGTTGTCGTAATACAACCCATCATCCGTTATCTGAAGGGCCCCGCTGAGTTCCATATCGGCCGGGATCGTGAATTGTGCCTGCAAACCACCTCCGGCCTTTTCTTCCACGCCCGTTTTGGCGATCAGGACATCCCGGTTGTAAAGGGATACCGGGCTGTTTTCTGCGCCTCCGTAAGCGGTCAGCAGCACTGTCAATTGAAGGTTTTCCGCGCTTTCCTGATCCAGGAAGGCCGAATCGATGGAGGTGTTTTCACGTGCTTCGGGCACCAGTGGGACGGCTTTCACCCCCGCAAGATCCCAGTCTTCCCAGGCCCCGGATTCCCATCCCGCAAAATCTGACAGGATCCAGAGCTCCCGGACTGAGGAATCGGCAGCGGAAAACCTGGAAGCGGCGCGCAGGCGGATCTCTTCCGCAGAAAGGGGGGTCGTGCTGAAATCCAGGTCCAGGAGCGGTTGCTGCAGTTCGCCGACCTGTACCTGCCGGTAGGATTCTGATTGTGTGAACAGTGAAAACCGAAGGTCTCCGGGGAGGTGCTGCAGCAGCTGCTTCACGCCGAAATGGAGGAGGTTGGAATTTTCCCGCC
>CAZUZE010000138.1:0-6214 GCA_964624565.1 uncultured Robiginitalea sp. | reverse complement strand
TTGCGGAACAGCGTATGGGACATCACCGGGGCGTCCTCCCCGGAAAACCATCCGGTGTACGCCTTTTCGACAAACTTGCCGAACTGCTGGTTGGCTTCGGATTTCTGGGATTCGAGGATTTCGAACATCCCGCTGTCTTCAATATGTTCCAGTTCCAGCTCCCAAAAAATCAATTTTTTGTACAGATCCGCCCAACCGTCATAGGACCGGACCATGGACAAATCCATGGCAATTTTTCGGAATTCCTGCTGATAGGTTGCCGTAGTCCGCTCCGATACCAGGCGGGAGTGGTCCAGGTTTTTTTTAAGGGACAAAAGGATTTGGTTCGGATTCACCGGTTTGATCAGGTAATCGGCTATTTTTGAGCCAATAGCCTCCTCCATCAGGCTCTCCTCTTCGTTCTTGGTAATCATTACCACAGGGAGGGAAGCGTTGATTTGTTTGAGTTCGGTCAGGGTTTCCAGCCCTGAAAGCCCTGGCATATTCTCATCGAGAAAGACGATGTCAAAGGCCTGATTCCGGAGCGCTTCAATGGCGTCCTGCCCACTGGGGCATTGGACCACCGAATAATTGCGGTCTTCAAGGAACAGGATATGCGACTTCAGCAATTCGATTTCGTCGTCTACCCAGAGGATATTAATTTTTTTCATGACAGAGGATTTAAACAAGGCCCTGCCGGCCCTGGTGCCCGTTTGTGATTGATGATTCTGGCGGCAATTTTCTACCTTTGAGATCACAAAAACCGTTCCTTTGAAGCGATCTCCCAAGTTGAAGTTATTCAATGACCCAATTTACGGATTTATACCCATTCCGAGTAACCTGATTTTTGAGTTGATCGCCCATCCGTATTTCCAAAGGCTGCGGAGGATTTCCCAAATGGGCCTCAGTTACCTGGTTTACCCTGGGGCACACCATACGAGGTTCCACCATGCACTGGGCGCCATGCACCTGATGCAGCAGGCCATCTCGATGTTGCGGCAAAAAGGGGTTGAGATAAGTGACCGGGAATCCGAGGGACTGCTTTGTGCCATCCTGCTTCACGATATCGGGCACGGGCCGTTTTCGCATGCACTGGAAAACGAACTGGTCCGGGGCGTTGGCCACGAGGCACTTTCGCTCAAGTTCATGGAGGAACTCAACAGGGGGTTTGGGGGGCAGCTCGATACGGCCATCGCTATATTTAAGAAAACGTATCCCAAAGCCTTTCTGAACCAGCTCGTATCCGGTCAGATCGACATGGACCGGATGGATTATCTGAAACGGGACAGCTTCTACACCGGGGTTTCGGAAGGAAATATCAATGCCGAACGACTGATCGCAATGCTTTCAGTCCATAAGCAGGACCTCGTGGTGGAAGCCAAGGGAATTTATTCGGTGGAGAAATTCCTGATGGCGCGTCGCTTTATGTACTGGCAGGTCTATCTGCACAAAACCAGCCTGGCTGCCGAGCAGTTGCTGGTCCGCATTATAAAACGGGCCCGGATTCGGATTCAGGAAGGGAGCCTGCAGTGCAGCGCTCCGGACCTCGCGTATTTCCTTAACCAGGAGGGGGCTCAACGCGAGTTTTCCCGGGAGTCCCTGGTGCATTTTGCCCGCCTGGACGACGTGGACATCCTCTCTGCGCTCAAGCAATGGCAGCAGGATGCGGACCCGGTCCTGTCAACCCTTTGCGGGATGATCCTCGATCGGAAACTCCTCTCGATTAAAATCCAGGATACCCCAATTGGCGAGGACCGCCTGCGCAAAAAACGGAAGCAGTTCCAGAAGGCCACCGGCCTGACGCAGGAGGAGGCTTCCTACTTCGTTTTTTCAGGGGAGATCAGCAACCGCACCTACAGTCCCCAGTCTCAGATTCTGATCCTCGAGAAAAACGGGAAGACGTCGGATGTCAGCGCGCATTCCGCCCATCTGAACATGGAATCCCTGTCGGAGAACCAGATCCGGTATTATATATGTTATCCGAAAAAAGGGGTATAACAATTTTTCTTACTTTTGCCCCATTCGAATCTAATTTTTGGTATTCCTTTGGAATTTACGGCCAGTCAGATCGCAGGCATCCTCGAAGGGGAGGTGGATGGTAACCCAGGAGTTGCTGTTCACAAACTATCCAAGATAGAGGAAGGGGAAGTCGGTTCCCTGACCTTCCTGGCCAATCCCAAATACACCCCATTTATTTATCGCACGGCCGCATCCATAATTATCGTCAACCGCGATTTCAACCCCGAACAGGAACTCGACAGCACGCTGATCCGTGTAGATGATGCCTACAAGGCCTTTTCCAAATTGCTCGCCTATTACAACCAGGTCAAGAACAACAAGACCGGGATTGAGAACCCGGTGTTTATTTCAGATTCCGCCACCTACGGGGAGGGGATCTACCTGGGTGCCTTTGCCTATATCGGTGCCAATGTCGTGCTTGGGAACAACGTAAAAATATACCCCAATGCCTATATCGGCGACAATGTTGTCATCGGAGACAATACCGTCGTTTTCGCCGGGGCAAAGATCTACTCCGAGACCCAGATCGGCAGGGACTGCGTGATCCACAGCGGGGTCATCCTGGGGGCTGACGGTTTTGGCTTTACCCCTAATGAGAAAGGGGAGTTTTCCAAAGTCCCGCAAACCGGGAACGTCATCCTTGAAGACCACGTGGATGTCGGAGCCGGGACCACCATCGACCGGGCTACCCTGGGGTCCACTATTTTAAGGCGAGGGGTGAAACTCGACAATCAGATCCAGATTGCCCACAATGTGGAAATCGGGGAACATACGGTCATCGCGGCCCAGACGGGAATTGCAGGTTCCACGAAAATCGGCAAACAGTGTATGATAGGCGGACAGGTGGGCATCGTGGGGCATATTGTCATCGGAGACCGCGTGCGGATCCAGGCCCAGTCCGGAATTTCAAGGAATATCAAGGATGACGAAGTCTTGCAGGGATCTCCCGCAATGACCTACGGGGATTACAACAAGTCGTATGTGTATTTCAGGAACCTGCCCAAACTGGTTCAGCGAATTGAGAATCTGGAATCGTCAAATGGCAAGTAAGCAATGATCAAACAGCGAACTATAGCAAAAGAAGTTACCCTCAAAGGGGTCGGGCTGCACACAGGTGAAAAGGTCACCATGAAGTTTGTTCCCGCCCCTGAGAACCACGGGTTTGCCTTTAAACGAGTGGACCTGGAAGGGGAACCGATAATCGAAGCACAGGCGTGTTACGTCATCAACACCCAGAGGGGGACCAACCTGGAGAAGCACGGGGTGAAGATTCAGACCTCAGAACACGTCCTGGCAGCCCTGGTGGGGCTCGACATCGACAACGTCCTGATCGAACTCGACTCACCCGAGCCACCCATCATGGACGGGTCGTCAAAATACTTTGTGGAGGCCCTCGAAAAGGCCGGGGTGGTGGAACAGGATGCGGAACGGGAGGTGTTCGTCGTCAAAGATGTAATCACCTACCGGGACGAAGCCACGGGCAGTGAGATCACCGTGATCCCTGCGGAGGAATACCAGATTACCACCATGGTCGATTTTGGGACCAAGGTACTTGGGACTCAGAATGCCACCCTGGAGCAACTCTCAGATTTTAAGGCGGAGATCTCCGATGCGCGCACCTTCAGCTTCCTGCATGAACTCGAAATGCTCCTTGAACACGGGCTTATCCGGGGTGGGGACCTTAACAACGCCATCGTCTATGTGGACAAGGAGATTTCCGAAGAAACCATGAAGCGTTTGCAGAAGGCGTTCAACAAGGAAAAACTCTCGGTAAAACCCAACGGGATCCTGGACAACCTGACCCTGCACTATCCGAACGAGGCGGCCCGTCACAAATTGCTCGATGTCATCGGGGACCTCGCCCTGATAGGCACCCGGATACAGGGCAAAGTCATCGCGAACAAGCCGGGCCATTATGTGAATACCCAGTTCGCCAAAAAGCTCTCCAAAATCATCAAACTGGAGAAGCGGAACAAGGTCCCTAAATACGATTTGAACAAGGAACCCCTGATGGATGTCTCCAAGATCATGCAAATGCTGCCCCACCGGCCCCCGTTTTTGCTGGTGGACCGCATCCTCGAGCTCTCAGACAGCCATGTGGTCGGGTTGAAAAATGTCACCATGAACGAACCGTTCTTCGTGGGACACTTCCCCGGGGCTCCCGTTATGCCAGGGGTACTCCAGGTGGAGGCAATGGCGCAGACGGGTGGGATCCTCGTGCTCAGCACGGTTCCGGACCCTGAAAACTACCTGACCTACTTCATGAAAATCGACAAGGTCAAATTCAAACAACAGGTTGTGCCGGGGGATACCCTCATCTTTAAATGCGACCTGGTTTCCCCAATCCGCAGGGGAATCTGCCATATGCAGGCCTATGCCTACGCCAACGGAAAACTCGCTTCGGAAGCCGAGTTGATGGCACAGATCGTCAAAACAAAAAACAACTAGCATGAACCAGCCGCTGGCCTATGTGCACCCGGGCGCCAAAATAGCCAAGAACGTGGTTATCGAGCCTTTTGCGACCATCCATAACAACGTCATCATCGGCGAGGGAACCTGGATTGGCTCCAATGTCAGTATCATGGAAGGGGCCCGTATCGGAAAGAACTGCAGTATTTTTCCCGGTGCGGTCATCTCGGCAACCCCCCAGGACCTGAAATACGATGGGGAAGAAACCATTGTGGAAATCGGGGACCACACGACCATCCGCGAATGTGCCACCATTAACAAAGGAACTTCGGACCGGCAGAAAACCGTAATCGGCAAACACTGCCTTATCATGGCGTATTGCCATGTCGCCCACGACTGCATCGTGGGTGATTATTGTGTTTTTTCAAACAACTCCACCCTTGCCGGCCACGTGACCATAGGGGACTATGTGGTCCTCGCCGGGATGGTGGCCGTACAGCAGTTCGTCTCCGTGGGGTCCCATGCCTTTGTGACCGGCGGTTCCCTGGTGCGGAAGGACGTCCCCCCCTTTGTAAAGGGTGCCCGCGAGCCCATGTCCTATGTGGGCATCAATTCTGTAGGGCTGCGCCGCAGGGGCTTCTCGACGGAGAAAATCCGGGAGATCCAGAATATCTACCGCATCCTCTACCAGATGAACTACAATAACTCCCAGGCAGTCCAGATTATCGAAGCCGAAATGGAGGCCACCCCGGAACGGGACGAAATACTGCAGTTTATCCGCGATTCACAGCGGGGCATTATGAAAGGATATTTTAGCAACAATTAACTATGGCTACAACTTCAGACATCAGGAAGGGATTGTGCATACGCCACAACCACGACATTTATAAAATCATCGAGTTTCTGCACGTAAAACCGGGCAAGGGCCCGGCTTTTGTCCGGACCAAACTGAAAAGCGTCACTTCGGGAAAGGTCATCGACAATACGTTCTCGGCGGGCCATAAAATCGAGGATGTCCGCGTTGAGACCCGTACCTACCAGTTCCTCTATGCTGAAGGGGAAACGTACCACTTCATGAACACGGAGGATTACAACCAGATTTCCCTTCAGGAAGGCGCCCTGGATGCCCCTGAGCTCCTCAAGGAAGGAGAGGTGGTGACCATTATGTTCAATACGGAGGACAATGCCCCGCTGGCTGTGGATATGCCCGCCAGTGTGATCCTGGAAGTGACCCACACGGAGCCCGGGGTCAGGGGGAATACCGCCACAAACGCCACCAAGCCTGCAACGGTGGAGACCGGGGCCCGCATCAACGTCCCCCTTTTCATCAACGAAGGGGACAAGATCAAAATCGACACCGAAAAAGGTGCTTACATGGAGCGCGCCAAGGAATAGATGAAATTTCCGCGAACGTACCGACTGGAGGAGATCGCCCATTTACTGGGGGCCACCATGATTGGGGAACCCGGTTTTCCCGTGCTGGGGATCAATGAAATCCACGTGGTGGAACCCGGGGACGTCGTCTTTGTCGACCATCCGAAATACTACCAGAAGGCGCTCGATTCCAGGGCGACCGTCGTGCTGATCAACAAGGAAGTGCCCTGTCCGCCGGGGAAGGCCCTGCTCATATCGGAGGACCCTTTCCGGGACTTTAACCGGCTCACGGAACACTTCAGGCCTTTCAGGCCTGCTGATGCCCGCATCGACCCGTCTGCAGTGATCGGGGAGGGAACCGTGGTACAGCCCGGGGCTTTTATCGGGAGGAACGTGCAAATCGGTAAAAACTGCATTATTCACGCCAATGTGG
>CAZUZE010000137.1:0-6217 GCA_964624565.1 uncultured Robiginitalea sp. | reverse complement strand
GATCTTCCATTTGTCTGCAAGGGAACCGATGCCGGAGGTTACGGTGGGGAGCAGGCTGGACAGATCCCTGAGGGGGTTCCCGATCCGCTGCGCCCTGCCCTCCTGGAAGATCAGGGCACCGGGAAGAAATCGGTGAAGGTCGAGTTTATCGAAGTCCAGGTGCTTTTGGGCCTGGGGATAAGCGGTCAGCAGGACCTGGAAGCCACGGTCGAACACCGCCCCATCGGCCACGTCCGTCTGTACGCGTCCCCCGGGGGTCCCGGAAGCCTCCAGGATGACGGGGGCAAACCCTTTTGCTTCCAGGGTTTTTGCGGCAACCAGGCCGCTGATGCCCGCCCCGATAATATAAATTGGCTCCTCAGGATGCTGCATAGGTACCAGGTGTTTGATAGCGCTCAAAAATAGCTAAAATTACCGCGGGGAGTGTAATCCCCCTCCCTGCCAGTTTCTCAAATTCTTCCTGGTTCGGGTCTGCCCGGGGCAAAGAAGACCCCTTAATACTCCCTGCCAGGCCGGATAAACCAACCCGGAAAAATACCTGAAAAGACTATGGCTTTAGCTCCCGGATCTCAATCTTCCGGAACTCCGTGGGGTGGCTTTCCGCCTGAATGGCGATATACCCTCCTTTCATGGGCTTTCCTTCCCTGTAGACCCCCGGGTTATACCCGCTGATCGCACCCCCGCCCATGGTCGGTCGGGTGTAGGTGAGCACCGTATCCCCTTCCACGATATGATGCAGGACTGAATCCCCCCGGACCACCATCTCCACGGTGACCCACGCATCCCCCCGATAAGTGGGTGAGCTGGAATCAATGCAGTGTTCTTCGCGGAATTCCCCGCCTATCACGACGCTGGATCCCGGGGTACAGAGGTTCATGGTCGGGCGGTCCCCCGTTTCCCTGCCGCCGAGCAACTGGGCCTCCAGCGAAATGGGAAAGTCCTGGTGCAGCCCCATACTCGCCGCAGACTGGCTGTGCACCATCAGGCCGTTGTTGCGAAAGGCCCACCCGGGGCCGTCCGGGACCTGCTCCCCGGTAAAGCGGTATTCTACCCGCAACTGGTAATGGGAAAAAGGCTTTTCGTAAAAAAGATGCCCGAATTCCTCCTCAAAGGTATCGTACTGGTCATACGAAACCTTTAGCACACCGTCCTCCACGCGAAAGGTGTTTTTATAATTCTCCCCCATTTCATAGCCCCGGATCTTCACATCCCATCCGGTGAGGTCCTTACCGTTGAAAAGGGGGATCCAGGCGGCCTCTGTATCAGCCTTGACCTCTGTCAGGGGGTCCTGCCACCCGGACAGGAGGGAAACCACCAGTAAACTCGCAAAAACCCTGCTGCGGAGTGCTTTCATAAGGAAGTATTGGGAGGTTCATCATCCCGGTTTTGGCGCCCTTCGATCTCACGGGCACGTGAAACGGCAGAGGCGACGAGGCCAGCGGGCACCGTTACGATCCCCACCCCGATGACGAGCACGAAAAACGTGAATATCTTGCCCCCCACCGTTATGGGGAAGACATCCCCGTACCCTACGGTGGTCAGGGTGACAATGGCCCACCAGAAACTGTGGAAAATAGAGGCAAAGGACTCCGGCTGGGCCTCGTTTTCAAAGAAGTAGATCCCGGCCGAGGTCAGGTAGATCAGGATCAGGGTAATGATAAAGAACAAAACGATCTCCTCCTTGACCAGATGGGCGGCCACGTGGAAACGCTTCAGGGCCTTGTTGTAGCGAACGAGTTTAAAGGCCCTGAAAAGCCTTAAAACCCGGAAGGAACGCAGGGCCCTCAGGTCGAGGGTGGTGGTGAGGTAGAACGGCAGGATGGCCAGCAGGTCCACGATGCCGTAAAAGCTGAAGATGTACTTCAGGGGCCTTTTGGCCACATAGATCCTAAGGACGTATTCAATGGTGAAAACCACCACACAGAAAACTTCAAAAACATAGAGGAAATGACGTGCTTCGCCGGACAAATCCGGGAGGGTTTCCACAGCAAACCCAATGAGGGAGAGCATGATCAGCCCCTGTATGAAATAGTCCAGAATCCTGCCTTTGCGGGTGGTATTGTCCTCCATCAGATTCCGAAGCCAGGTTCTCATAGTCAGGCGGAATTTAAAAAGCTTAAAGGTATCTGACCCGGCGGGAAAAATCAAATAGCCCTGAGGAAAAAAACTCAGAATTTCCGGTAGTCACTCGCCAGGAATGCATTGGCCTCCGCCTCCTTAAAACGGGCTCTTTCCGCGTCCCAGTTCAGGGTCTTCCCCGGGAACCTCCCCGCAATTACCCCGAGCAGGATCGTCTCCGTCAGCCGGGCCGCATAGGAAAAGGGTGCCGAACAAGTGGCCTTGCCAAGGCAGGCATCCACGAATTCATGGTAGTGCTTTTTGCCCTCGCTCTCATAATTCCTGACGGGCTCCCCGAGCTGGAAGGGCTCCACGTCAATATCCTGATACCTTCCATCCACAATTAGCCTGGGAAGCATTTCGAAATGGGGCAGGTAGAGCCGGCCGTTTTCGCCCATGAACATGGCCCCCTGGTCGTGGAGGGCCTCCCCATCCGGGAGTTCGAGGTCCGGGTGGGGCCCCGGGGCCCCGGGGCCATCCGTCCAGATCCAGGTCAGGGTGTCAGCGGTGAATCTCGTTGCCGGAAACACGTAGGTCACCGAATTGCGCTCCGGGTGCCCGAAGCCATTCGGGGGCCTGCAGTCGTTTTTCACGGTTTTGGGCACCTCCAGGTCCAGGGCATTGTAAGGGGTGTCGAAAATATGCACCCCCATATCCCCCAGTGTTCCACAGCCGTAGTCCAGGAGTTTCCTCCAGTTCCCGGGGTGGTAGACTTCCTTTTTATAGGGCCGCCGGGAGGCGGTCCCCAGCCAAAGGTTCCAGTCGAGCCAGGGCGGTACCGGATCGTTTCCCTCTCGTTCGGGCCCGTCGTACCCCCAGTTTTTTGGGGACCAGGCCCGCACCGTGTGCACTTTCCCGATGATCCCGGAGCGGATCAGCAGGGTGGCCAGTTTATAATCGTAGAAGGAATGCACCTGTATGCCCATTTGGGTGGTGAGGTTCTTCTCCTCCGCAAGCTTTTTCATCGCCCGCACCTCCTCGACCCGGTGGGCAAGGGGCTTTTGGCAATACACGGACTTGTTCAGTTCCATGGCCAGCATGGAAGCCGGGGCGTGCGTATGGTCCGGGGTGGATACCACCACCGCATCAATTGCACCTTCCATTTCGGTGAGCATTGCCCGGTAGTCCGAAAAGGTGCGGGCGGCAGGGTACTGCTCCGCAGCGGCCTTCAGGTAAGCCGCATCCACGTCGCAAAGGGCCACCACCTCAACCTGCCCGTGGGAGGCAATGGCCTTCAGGTCTTCTGCCCCCATGTTTCCCACCCCGATGTGGGCCGTCCTCAGGCGAGGTTCCTGACGGTTTTTTACTGCAGCCAGAAGTTCAGGTGCCAGGACCATCCCAAGCACCCCCAGGCCACTCTTCTTTAAAAATTCGCGTTTCTTCATATGCTGCTCATTATTGCTCCTTAGTCTGTATCTGCGGTAATTGGGTTCGAACCCCTTTAGAACCGGCGGGAACCGCCGCTGTATCCCCCGGGGCCACCAGTGGGTCCTGAGCAAGGGGCGTTTTTGGAAAATACAGGGAATCCATGCGCTTCTCAAACCTGTCGATGTCTTCGATGTCCATTTCCTCGGTGATGGAATCCCTCAGCATCCGGAAGCGCCGGCGTTCTTCCTCAGAAAATGCATCATCATCGTAATTGAGTTCCTCCAGGTCCCTTTCCCGCCTGCCCATTTTGATCTCCAGGCTGTCACCGGTGCCGGTGATCTTTATGGGAATCCCGATCAGGCCGAAGGGCGGAAGCCCCAGGCGCATCTGCAGGTCCATATCCCCGTCAAGGGTGGTTTGCCCTTCCAGCCGCAGGCGGAAGGGCTTCACCTTGAACTTAAACCGTTTCAGCTCCAGCAAGTTGTCATCAATAGTGGATTCCACCTTAATTTCCTTCATCTTCGGGTCCTTCAGCGCATCGAGCCGGGTCTCCCGGGAAACCGTTCCAAAGAGCTTGTAGTTCTTAAACTGCACATCGTGCACATTAAGGGTACCCCCCCCTTCAAGGGAAGGCAATACCGGAGTCATGGTCTTGTCCATGGCGCCCCTTATTTCATAATCCAGTGAAATGATGCCGTCGGCGTTTTCGGCAGCCGGCACGAGCTCATTGAAGAGCTCTATTTCCTCATAGGCGCGTTTCACGTCCAGGTTCTCGCCCTGCAGGCTGTAGTTAAAGAGGGCCCTGTCGTTCCCCTGCGGTTTGTAAAACCCTTTCATCCTGGCCGTGCCCCCGACCATTTTCATTTGGGTATCATTGAACAGGAAGCCGCCTTCGGTAACGCTGATCTGGCCTCGCAGTTCAGTGATATCCAGTTTAAAATGCCTGAGCGTATCTATATCTGCATTCAGCTTGAAGTTAATGTTGGCAGGTACCTGCAGCACACCGGTAATCTCTTCCCGGGTTGCAAGTGAATCTGCATTTGTGGATGCCAGGCTTTCTTCGGGCACTTCTTTTTTGGGGATGAGTTCATCCAGGTCTATGAACTGCGATTTAAAATCAAAATCGCCCAGCAGCACCCCTTCGGGTAAAAGCAAATAATTGAGATAGTTGGTGAAATACCCATTGAGGAGGGAATAATTCCCGGCATACTTTATCTGAAATTCAGAAAACTCCAGCCTGTTAAGCTGAAACGTGAAATCCCCGGAGACGATTTCCAGGGGATTGGGCAGTTCCTCCACATTGAAGATCACATTCTCCAGGAAGAGCTTGCCGGAATTCGCCTCGACCTCAAACTCAGGGCCTGCCCCGTCAGCCCCCGGGACCATGCGGCCTTTAAAGCGTGCATCCAAACGGACAAATCCATTGGCGTCTGAGATATAAGGCAGGGGGGCTACCTCACTGAAACTGCTTAAATCCAGCGACCCCCTGGCCTGTATATCGTAGTCCAGCATCTCAAAATTCTTCAGGGCTGCCCTGATTTCAAAGGGATTGTCCTCGAAGTCGAAGGACAGGGTTTTGAGCAGCAGGGAGGTCCCGTCCAGGGCGCCATCGGTATTTTCCATAACGAAATCAATGGTAATGTCCTCGATGGGGTCCGGAAACGACGTTTGCAGATAGCCGTCCTGAACGATGAATTCGGCATTGGTAATCGGGAAATGGGTGTTGGCCTTGTCATAGACCCCTTCGGAAACAATATCCGCATTGAGGTGCCCGCCAAAACGGATATCGGGGAGCTGCAGGGCCTCCTGCAGCAAATGCAGGTTGAGCTGGGCATGCAACCGCGTTTTTAAGTCAAAGGAATCCCTGCGGCCCCTGGCAAACAAATGACCCCTTGAAAACTCTTCAGCAATGATAAAGGAAAGGGTGTCGGCCTCGACCTGGAACATCCCATTTTCCAGGGCGCCATTGAAATCGATGAAAATCTGTTCGACCGGGACCGGGGCATCCCGGTACTTCAATTTTCCGTCCCTGAAGTTCACCTCCAGCGCCATACGGGATTCTTCCAGGGTGTCCCGGACCGAATTGTTGAGCCCGCTGAGGTGCAGGTTTGCGTCCAGGAGCCCATCCACATCGGCCTGATCCCTCCAGCTCACATACTTCTGGGGAAGGATGGAAAGTAGGTCCTTTAAGTGGCTCCCTTCCGTGCTGACATCGACCTGGTAGCTGTACCCGTCCGGATCGAAGTCCAGGGTGCCTGAAAAGGCCAGCTGCAGGTCATTGATAAGCAGGTCGTTCTTTTCAAAGATCAGGGAGACCGCACGATCGTTGTAAACTGTTGAAATGGTAGCTTTTAAAGGCTTTCCCTTCAGGTACTTTGCATCCTCAAAGGTGACATCCACGCTGTCTATGTCAATACGGGACCCCAGACGGAGCTGGCCGTTGACAAAACTCCCCTCCCCGTCATACTCAAAGTCGTGGGTGCGGATATCAATTTTCCGAAGCTTATCCATATAAGCGAGGTCGGTATTGGCGATGCGGATGCGGTCCAGGAAAACCTCGGTCTCAGATTCCGATGGGCCTTCAGAAGGATCTGCCTCCGGACCTTTAAAAATCAGATAGTTCGGGCGTCCGAAACGGTCGGTCTTAAAAAACACTTCGCCCTTGAGAAGTTCGATTTCTTTGACATCCACCCGGTCCGTGAAGAGCAACCTCCAGATGCCGATGGTAAAT
>CAZUZE010000136.1:0-6230 GCA_964624565.1 uncultured Robiginitalea sp. | reverse complement strand
CGTCAAAGGCTTTTTCTGGGCGCTCAAGGACCCGAAGCGAAAATAGCCCCCTCCCCTGCTGACTATCCCATTTTTGCAACAGATACCAAACAAGTGCCCTGCTCTTCGGAGGACAAAATAGATTTCCTATATTTAAGAACCCCTAACATATCTTGCCCATTTTGTTTGATCGAATTTATCCTGGAGAGTCGCCTGAGGTTCTTAGGCGCCTGTTCCCAGGGGAAACCCCGCCTCCAATTATGCCGGTTTGTTCATTTAATTGATTTCTATGGCCTCAAAGCGCAAAATCCTCAAATACACCGGGATCGGACTTCTGGTATTCCTGGTGCTGCTCCTTATTTTCCTGCCTGTCCTGGTCAAAAATTACGCCGTTGACAACAGCAGGGAGCTCCTCGGGCGCCAGATCGGGATCGGGAAGCTCAAATTCAATTACCTGACCAGCACCGCAACCCTCCACGACTTTAAGATGTACGAGGCCAACGGGCAGGATATTTTTGTGTCCTTTGACACCCTGATCGTCAATACAGTCCCTTACAAGTATATCGGGAATGTGAAGGCACTGGACCAGTTTTACCTGCAGGGGCTTACGGTGAACGTGGCAAAAGACGGGGATGCGTATAACTTCGACGACCTGATCGCCTTCCACTCGGCCCCGGACAGCACGGAAGCAGCACCCGAAGAGGAGGAAGTTTTCAAGTACATCCTGGAAAACCTGGAACTCAAGGACGGGAGGGTCAATTTCTACGACGCCGAAGTGGACCAGACCACTGAAATCACGGATTTGGACCTCTTTATCCCGATAATCATGTGGGACCAGGAAAATGACAGCGAGGCGGGGATCACCTTCCACCTGGGGCCCTATGGCACCGTCACCTCCAAGTCAAGGGTCTATCCCGGTACCGGCGTTTTCCAAAGCGATATTACGGTGGAAGGCCTCCAACTGCAGGCGTTTACCAAATACGCGGCCGCCTATGCCGAAATAAATGAACTTGGGGGTGTCGTCAACGCGGAACTGGTCCTGAATGGGAATATCAATACGCCCCTGGAAACGCTCCTTTCCGGAGAAGTCAATGTGCTCCAGCCCCTTATGAAGGACAAAAACGATGTTACTTTTTTGTCCAGCGAAAGCGTCCTTTGTGTCCTGGAGGAAATCAACTATGCGGCCGATTCCTACCGGATCGGGGAACTGGCCTTTGAACAGCCCTACCTGAAGTTTGAACTCGATTCGGTCTCCAACAACCTCTTCCGCATTTTCCGGCTTGACGATCCGGCAGGCGCGGACTCTACGGCGGCAGGGGCTGAAGAACCGGCAGACAGCACGTCCCTGTACTACGCCATCCAGCATCTGAAAGTGAACCAGGGAAGACTTGACTACACCGACAACCTGACCGGGCAGCCCTTCGACTATGCCCTCAGCCAGATAGAGATCGATGCAGACAGCATTTACAGCGACAGCGAGTGGGTGGATATCCTCTCGACCATGGTCCTCAACGACAGGGGAAACCTGAAGGCAGAGGTAGGCTTTAACCCCCTGGACCCGATGAATGCCAGCATCGATATCGCCATTGAAAACTTCCTGCTATCCGACCTGAACATCTACTCGAGCTACTATACGGGACACTCCATTTTAAGGGGGGATATGTTCTATTTCTCGGACACCAAAATCACAGGCGGGCAACTGGAGAGCGAGAACAACCTGCTGATCAAAAACGTAAGCGTCGAGAACATCAGGGGAGGGCTTTTCGCCATCCCCCTGAAACTGGCCGTATGGCTGCTAAAGGACAAGAATGGCAATATCGAACTGGACATCCCGGTACGCGGTGATATGGACGATCCGGAAGTAGACACCTGGGCCCTTATCGGCGCGACGCTCAAAAAGAAGATCTTCGACACGACCGACAACCCGATCCTGCCCCTGGCGCGCTTCATCGATGCCGACCCGGAGGACCTCCGGAGCATTGCCGTAAACTACCCGGATACGGCCCTCACGGAGGAGCAGACCCGCCGGCTCGACCTGATCCTGGAACTGGAAAGGCAGAAGGAGGGTCTTTCCGCGGAGGTGAACTTCGTCGGGGAAGACTCGTTGAAAACCCTGCTGGCGGAATCCTACCTGAGCGAGGGCTATCTGGCCGAAATTAAAAAAGATTCGGTGGAAGACCGGCGGGCCTTTGAGGAGTATATCGGAAGGCAGGCAGGGTCGGACACCCTTGGCCTGGCCGGCACATTAAACCAGGTGGCCGCGGCCCGGGGGCTGGATTCCCTGGCAGCGGGATACATAAGCACCATGGTGGCAAAGGTCGATGCCTACCTGAAAAGCAGGGAGCCAGGGACCGGTATCGTTGTCCAGAAGGCAAAAGTAAGCGATAAGGCCAATGTGGATGCCGCCCCGGAATTCAGGATGAAGTACAGCCTGAAGGAACCTGACGAGCAGGGGCCTCCCCCTCCGGATTCGGGTTCCGCGGAGCCTGAGGGCTAATGTAATGAGATTTATCCAAGGGCCTCATTCAGGGGCTATTGGCCCGGACCCCTGTACGGGATCAGGCCTTTTTCCTCCTGAAAAGAACGAAGAGCGCAGCCAGTAATAGGATCCCCCCTACCCAGTACCAGTAGGCGGGTGTTGTGCCCTCCGCATCGGTATCCGCAGTTGCGCTATCCTTGCTACTTTCGGCTTCCCCCCCGCTGGCGTGCGAGTGGCTGTGCCCGTCGCCCACGGCAAAGGTGAGGGTGGCCCAGTTGGATTCGTGGGTGAGCCCGGGAGCCTCAGAGGGGACTAAGTGGATGGTCCGAAGGTACCAGGTGCCTTTGGCCGGGAGGAAAACACGGGCGATGCCCTCCTCGTTCGTGCGGACCTGCGTCCCCCCGGTATGGCTGTGGTCAGCCCCCGAATCGTGATCGTGATCGGCCCCGGAATCATGGTCGTGGTCCTGTCCTTCCCCGTGGGTATGCCCTTGTCCTGAATCTGCACCGCCGGCCTCAAAACCGACATAGACCAGCTGGTTGGCCAGGGGCTCCCCTTCGCGCAGGAGTTTCACCCCGAGGGTATGTCCCGGGTGGAGGTCATAAGGATTTTCAAGGGGGATGAATTCGATGGGATAGCCCAGGACCGCCGCCCAGTCTTCCGACGTTTTTTCGCCTACCTGGAAAATAGCCTTGACGTGTTTGGAGTACTTCTCGACCGCCGGCTCATCCAGGGCGTTGTTCTCGCGCCGCCATTGGAGCATGTCCAGCACCCCGTCGTGTTCCAGGTAGCTGTTGAAGTCGGCCGCGTTCATCTCGATATTGCGTGGGGCGGTGGAGACCCCGGCAACCCAGGTGCCCGCATCCCCCGTGGTAAAATTAAGCACGGTGATGCTGTCGCGTTCGCTCCACTGGGATGGGTCCACGGCAACCCGCCTTCCCTGGCCCACCAGGCTCACGTCCAGCATGCGGTCCCGGGTGATGACATTTTCACTTTTTTCAAACGTACCGTTGTAGAGGTGCAGCTCCACAGGGGTGTCGGGCGGCAGGAAGTAGGAATCCAGCTTCAGGTACATGTCATGTCCCGATAAGAGGACCACTAAGACTAATAAGAACAGCTTTTTTCTCATGTGTCAGGGGGTGTCTGATTCGACTTTCAAGTACCTAAAATTTCAGCAAACTTCCAACACGTGCCACGCAGGACTCAAAAATAGAAATGGAGGAACAAAAAAGAGCTCTTTCAGACTCCTCCCAAGCCGGAACTTCTGCCCCTTCAGGGCAGCCCGAAGGCCGCACCTATCCCTCGCAGAAGCAATGGGTCAGCAGCACCCGCTATCCGGGTCGCAGTCCCCGGAGGCCTTTATCTCCGAGAGGGAAACGCGTTTTTTTTCGGGTTTTCCGCCCGGGGTCTGGGCAAAAACCGTGATACTGAAAATCCCGGTGCCCCCATGGTTGAAGGCCCTGATTTCTTCTGCTGACAGGTATTTTTCGAGGATATCCTCCGGGATGGCAATCGGCTTTTCCTTCTGGACGGTGATATTCAAAAACCCCTGTTTCTCTATCAGGCCGAGGTATTCTGATTTCTGGATGGCCCCCGCCACACATCCTGCATACATTTCCGCGTCCTGCCTCAGGGCCTCGGGAAGCTCCCCGATCAGCACGATGTCGGAAATACTGAAATGCCCGCCCGGTTTGAGAACCCGGAAGATTTCGGAGATCACCTTTTTCTTGTCGGGCACCAAATTCAGTACGCAGTTGCTTACGATCACGTCCGCCACGTTGTCGTTGACGGGCATGTCATCGATATCCCCCTGCCGGAATTCAACGTTGTTATAGCCGAGTTTTTCGGCATTCAGCCGGGCCTTTTCTATCATGACCGGGGTAAAATCAATCCCGATGACCTTGCCTTCCGCACCGGTTTCATGCCGGGCGACGAAACAATCGTTGCCAGCCCCGGAGCCCAGGTCGATGACCGTATCCCCTTTTTTGATCCGGGCAAACTGGGTGGGCAGTCCGCACCCCAGGCCCAGATCGGCATCCTCCACATAGCCGCCGGTATGCGTGTAGTCCTCCATCATGATGTTGTAGACCTTGTTGGAGGGGGTGGTGGCCCCACAGCATGAGGAAGCATTCTCAGCTTTTCCCTGCCGGGCGATTTTTGCGTACCGCTCCCGGACCATGTCCTTTAATTCCTGTTCCCTGTTCATGAGCTGTTTCGGTTTTAGGTTTCTATTCCATCGCAATATTACGATTAATTATTGATGCCTGGGAAAAAAGAACCAAATAAATACGCGGGGTGGCGAAAAACCAACAAAAACCACCAGTTCCTCCACTCATGGCCGGAATACAAGGGCTACTGCCTGGCAAGTCCGCCCTTCCTCCCGGAACGGGGCCGGACCCTCCGCCCCCTACTCTACAAAATGGACCCTGGCAATCTTCCCGTCCACAACCTCATAAACGGCCACCGCGTCCAGGTACCTGTCATTGACCCGTACGTGTTCCCGGTCGATCACCTTGTTGTTGATCACGATCCGCCCCTGTATTTCGCAATGGAGGTTCGGCGCTCCTTCAAAAAGCTGGGAATAGCGGGGGCGCATCTGTTCCTTCCCTTTCATGATAAGGGTATTGTCCGCATCGTAGATCTCCACATCGTCGCTGTAGGTCGCCAGGAAGGCCTCGATATCCCGGGCGTTGTATGCGTTTAGCTGGCGCTGCACCAGTTGCCGGGGGGACTCTTCCAGGATGTCCTCAGGGAGGAGGAGTTCCCCGGACTTCATCACCCAGGCGATCTCGCTTAGGTTTTGCAGGCCGTCCAGGGGGTTTTTATCCAGCAGGACGAGGTCAGCCTGTTTCCCGGCAGCTATGGATCCTGTACGGTCACCGATGCCGAAAGCCCTGGCGGGGTTGATCGTACTGCTCTGCAGGATTTCCCAGGGGGTCAGCCCGGCCTCCGCCATGGCCTCCAGCTCATGGAGGTAGGAGGCAGCGTGCTGGGTACCAATATTGCCGGCATCCGTCCCGGTGATGGTGTTCACGCCTGCATCGGCCAGGGCCCTGAGGTTGCGGTACATGATGGAATCCTCCGCTTTGGTAAGGCCGGCGGGTTCCAGTCCCGTAAACTGCTCCAGGAACCCGGGCAATGCCGCTTTATCGAGATGCTCCAGATCGGTGAGGGTCCCCAGGGCGTCGGGGTTGGACCACCGGAGCTCATGCGGGGTGAACCCAGGGTTTCTCGTAAAGGCCCGGTAATACCCGCGCCCCACGGTCAGGGTGGGGTTGTAACTGACATTTTTGCGCCTGAGCTCCTCCACGAAGGCCTCCGGGATCAGCGCATCGTCAATGCTGTGCACCAGGATATTGGCCCCGGCCTTTACCGCCAGCATGGCCGTTTCCAGCTGGGTGGCATGCACGGCCAGCTTCAGGTTGTTCGCCCGGCACAATTCCCCCAGGTGGGCCACCAGCGGATAGGAGTCCTCAGGCGGGTAGTTCCGGGATGCGATGTACCATACCTTGATAAAATCGGGCTTGTAGGGAAGCATCCGCTCGAAAAGAGCCTCCACATCGGCACGGGTCTGCATCCTGATGATCGGGGGGTCGCCCTCGTCCAGCTGCGGCCGGTCCACTATGGAAAAAAGCGGCCCCGTTACCAGGACCTCCGGCCCGGTTTGCAGCCTGGCCAGTGAGTCCCTCACTTTGAAATGCCAGAAGGGCCCGCCCACATCAACTACCCCTGTAATACCCAGCCTCAAATACCGCCTGAGGTAGTCCGAAAT
>CAZUZE010000135.1:2737-6235 GCA_964624565.1 uncultured Robiginitalea sp. | reverse complement strand
TGCAGGAACAGCACCCGGCTGGGCGGCGCTTCGACACTGGGCAGCAGCAGGCACACATTGGACTTGCGCATAAACGCCACAAACTGCCGCGCGTGCTGTGTGCCCTCAAAGACAATGCCCGCTTCATCCAGGATGACCACCGGGTTTCCAGGGCCTGCGGTAAAGGAGATGATCCGGCGGGCCACCTCCTCTTCGGAAATAAAGCCCAGGGCCTGTAGTTGCTGGAGCCCTCCGTTATAGGCTGCATAGGCACCGTTAAGCAGGTCCGTGGTCGCCGGGTCCAGGGGTATTGGGTTGTGCGGGACCGTTGTGAAAAACGGGATGGAGGTCACGTCCGGGATATTGGCTACCACCCCACTGGCCCCGTTGGAGGTGAGGGTCTGCAGCAGCGTATTGTACACATTGGCAAACACATTTGGGTCTGTGATATCCGATCCCCCATAGGTGGAAGGATCGAGGTTTCCCGTTTGGTCTACCCCGGAACCTCCGGAGGTCGCAAAACCGAGGACGTCGTTATTGCCGATCCACAGGGTAAAGAAAGTTGGATCCTGTGCCATGGCATCCCCCAGGATCGTCGCGTTGGGGCTGCTGGCCATCCGCGCAAA
Source organism: uncultured Robiginitalea sp. (assembly GCA_964624565.1). Taxonomy (GTDB): domain Bacteria; phylum Bacteroidota; class Bacteroidia; order Flavobacteriales; family Flavobacteriaceae; genus Robiginitalea. Next base: position 5,630 of record CAZUZE010000135.1, on the reverse strand, counting down.
ATACGGGTTGGCAAGGCCCTGGGCCACTCCTGCCACGTTGCCGTAACCGGGGGCGAGAAGGTGAAAGCTCTTCGCGCCTGGAACAGCCATGTTGTTGAAGGGTCCGGAGAGCACATTGGTGATCTCGGTAGTTCCCTGACCGTCTACCGGCCTTGGGGTCGGGGATCCGGTTGAGAAATCGAGGATCAATCTGTTCCCGGCAATGGGGGTGCCTCCCAGGGTCATTCCACCAAGGTTGTCGGCCATAAACGGGATCGTGAATTCACCACCCCCGGCTTCTTCAAAACTTCCTGAGATCATGGTGGGAAAGGAAGCGATTTGCCCATCTATAAAAAGTGCATTATCGGTGTAACCCGCAGTCAGCGAATTCCCAAGGGCTACATAATTGGACAGGTCCGCAGAACCACTGGTGTACTCAATTGGGGGCTGGGGGATGCCTCCTCCCGGGTCGGATGGGTTGTCATCATCGCTGCAGGAAGTGATAAACAGGCCCAGGAAAGCCAGTAAGGCCAGACTCTTTTTCATAGGATTGAATTTGAATGCGTTTTAAGTCAATTGGAATTGTTACGACAAGGTCAAAAATATGTAAAATTATGGCACAGGCAATATCTGCCCAAAAAAAAGAATGCATGCATAATATCAGGCCTCCTTTTTTCAGGATTCCATAAAATCGAGGCTCCTGGCCAGGAAAGCTTCCGGTTGTTCGGCATGAAGCCAGTGCCCCGCATTTTCAATGGTAATAAGTTTGGCCTGCGGAAAGTGCAGGAGTATGAGGGGCAGGTCCCTGTCCGTTATATAATCGGAATTCCCACCCCGGAAAAAGGCGGTGGGGCCCCCGTACCTGAGGCCCTCAGCCAGGGGTTCCCCGATTTCCCGCATCCTGCCCCGGAGCACCTCGAGGTTTATACGCAATCCGAGCGTACCCGGGGATTTCCAATAGAGGTTTTTGAGGAGGAACTGCCGGATGCCCCAATTGTCCAGGTGTTCTGCCAGGATTTCCTCCGCTTCCGAGCGGGATTCCAGTTCCCCCAGAGGGAGGGCATCCAGGGCGTCCAGGATATACTGGTGATGCGGTGGGTATGCCCGGGGGGCAATATCGGCCACCAGTAATTTCGCCACCCGACCGGGGGCTGTGCAGGCGAGTTGCATGGCGGTTTTCCCCCCCATGGAATGGCCCAGGACAATGGCGCGGTCAATAGACTTCGCATCCATATAAGCCAGCAGGTCGGCAGCCAGGGTGGGGTAGTCAAAGGTCTCGGACCAGAAACTCCGCCCGTGGTTCCGCTGGTCCACCAGGTGGACTTCAAAGCCCTCCCCGGCATACTTCCGGCCCAGGGTTTTCCAGTTGTCCGACATTCCAAGGAAGCCATGCAGGACTATCAGCGGGGTGCCTTCCCCCTCGATGGTTGAATGAAGGAGTTCCATCAGCGCAGTTTGTGCCTGTACATATTGATGACATTTTCAAGGCCCAGGTAGAGGGATTCGCATATAAGCGCATGCCCGATTGAGACTTCCTGCAAGTGGGGTACATGCTCCCTGAAATAGCGGATGTTCTCAAGGCTGAGGTCATGTCCTGCGTTCAGGCCAAGGCCCGCCTGATGCGCCGCACTTGCGGCGGCTGCATATGCTTTCACGGCGCCTGCAGGGTCTTTGGCGTACCCGCGGGCATAGGCCTCGGTGTAGAGTTCCACCCGGTCCGTTCCCGTTTCCCGGGCCCCCCGGATCATTTCCGTGTCGGGATCGACAAAAATAGAGGTGCGGATGCCGGCCCGGCTGCACTGAGCGATCACTTCCCGGAGAAAATCCCTGTGTTTTAGGGTGTCCCAGCCCGCATTTGAGGTAATCGCATCCGGCGCATCCGGGACAAGGGTTACCTGGTCCGGAAGGACTTCCAGGACCAGGTCGAGGAACTCCGGTATTGGGTTTCCCTCGATATTGAGTTCGGTACGGACGGTTTTTTTAAGGTCCCTGGCATCCTGGTACCGGATGTGCCGCTCGTCCGGCCTCGGGTGTATGGTAATGCCATCTGCCCCGAAGGATTCGATATCGCGGGCGACCTTTAACAGGTCCGGCATATTGCCCCCCCGCGCATTGCGAAGCGTGGCAATTTTGTTCACATTCACACTGAGTCGTACCATTTACCGAGAATTTTCCGGTTTAAAGTCTGTAAAAATACAAATTCGGTATGCCTTTTGCTCCTTAAAAATTAGTAATTTGCAAATAGGAACCGGAGTATGCAGATGCACAATTACATAATAGGTACGATCCCCGTTTTTGAGGTGGACGACTCCCTTAAGGAGGTCATCCACTTTTTTACGCATTCTACCTATTCCCATGTGGCCATTACCGAAAACGGCGAATTTATGGGACTCCTCGGGGAGGCCGACCTGGAGAGTTTTCAGGAGACCAGCCTGATCGAGGAATTCCGGTATCAGCTGGAGACCTTCTCAGTTTCCCCCGAGGCCACCTGGCTGGATGTCCTTGAGGTTTTTACCCGCAACGAATCGAATATCCTGCCGGTGGTGGGCGAAAAAAATCAGGTGATCGGATATTTTGACCTCAACGACATAGTCGACCTGTTTACGGACATGCCGTTCTTTACGGAGCCCGGTTCCATACTGGTGGTGGAAAAACCGCTCAGGGACTATAGTTTCAGCGAAATCGCCCAGATCGTCGAGGGGAACAACACCCGGCTGCTCGGGGCGTTTATCACGACCATCGAGAATGAAACTGCCCAGATCACCCTTAAAATAGGAGATGCCAACATCAATGAAGTGCTGCAGTCCTTTCGCAGGTACAACTACCTGATCGTTTCTGGAAGCACCGAGGATAAGTTCCTGGAGGAACTCAGGCAGCGTTCCGACTATCTCGATAAATATTTAAACGTGTAACC
>CAZUZE010000135.1:0-2637 GCA_964624565.1 uncultured Robiginitalea sp. | reverse complement strand
TGTCAGGGACCTCGGCGTGCCGATTGTGGGGATCAATACCGGGCGGCTGGGGTTTCTCTCCATCGGCAAAAAGGAAGAGGTGGGCCAGATGCTCCGGGAATTTGCCACGGGCCGGTACCACACAGTGGAGCGCAGCCTGGTCTCGGCGACTATCAATGGGAATCCGCCCGAGGGGGATCTGCTCAATTTTGCGCTCAATGAGATCACGGTAAGCCGGAAGGATACCACCTCCATGATCACGGTGGAAACCTACCTGAACGGGGAGTACCTCACCTCGTACTGGGCCGACGGGCTGATCGTCGCCACGCCGACGGGGTCCACGGGCTATTCCCTCAGCTGCGGGGGGCCTGTGATCATGCCCACGGCCCGCTCCCTGGTCATTACCCCGATCGCCCCCCACAACCTCAATGCCCGCCCCCTGGTGATTTCGGACGATACTGAGATCAGGTTACGGGTAAGCGGGCGCGAACCTCAACACCTTTTGTCCTTTGATTCCCGCCTGGTCAGCGTGGAGAACGATACGGAGATCTGCGTCCTGAAAGCGGGCTTTTCCATCCGCATGGTGGAGTTCCCTTCGGAAAGCTTCCTGAAAACCATCCGCAACAAACTCCTCTGGGGCGAAGACCGCCGGAATTGACTGCCGGCCCCGGGCAATAAATACGAATAAACCCTGTTAGAAAAGAGTAAAGAAATGTAGCTGCATTCCTGCCGGGGCGGTATGGAAATTGCTATATTTGCAAACTTTTGGAATTGATGAGGATCAGTATTGCTGTTCTTTTCCTGATGGTATCAGGGCTTGCCGGGGCACAGACCTATGAGGTGGGCCTTTTCGGTGGCGGGGCCAACAATATCGGGGATATTGGAAGGATGAACTATATCGCTCCCTCCGGCCCGGCATTCGGGGCCCTGTTCAAATGGAACAGGAGCAAGCGCTACGCCTGGAGGGGCCACGTGATATACGGCACCTTCACAGCGGATGATACAAAATCCGATATTCGTTCCAGGCAGCAGCGGGCCCTGAAGATGGATCAATCCGTTTTGGAATTTTCGGCAGGGCTCGAGTTTAATTTCGTGGAATACAACCTCCACAAGCTGGGGCCGGCATTTACCCCGTACCTGTACACTGGGATCACCTATTTCAGGTACGATTACAATTATTTCGTCGCCGGTCAGTTGTCGGATTTGGGTCAAACCGACGGTGCCATGGCGATTCCCATGACCGCCGGGGCCAAAATAAGGCTTAACCAGTTTTTGATTTTGGGGGCTGAAATTGGTGCCAGGTATACCTTTACGGATAACCTGGACGCGAGCAACCCGGAGGGCCTCCCTGTGGATGTCCAGCCTATAGGAAATGTCTTTAGTGATGACTGGTACGTATTTTCCGGGATCACCCTGACGTTTACCTTCGGCAGGAAGCCCTGCCAGGATTGCTTTGAGTAGTCAGAGAACGAATGAACACTATAGAATCCTTAAAGAAGGGGCCCCTTCCGGGCCACCTCGCCATCATAATGGATGGCAACGGCAGGTGGGCTAAGGAACGCGGAAAAATGCGGGTCTTTGGCCACGAGAGCGGGGTGCAGGCCGTCCGAAGCACCGTGGAATCCGCGGCCAAAATCGGCATCAAGTACCTTACCCTCTACGCTTTCAGCACCGAAAACTGGAAACGCCCCAAGCTGGAAGTGGACACCCTGATGCGCCTTCTGGTCGCTTCCCTTAAAAAGGAACTGAAAACGCTCCATGAGAACGACATCCGCCTCAACGCCATCGGGCGGATCGATACCCTGCCCAAAAAAGCGCTGGCCGAGCTGGAGGATGTTATAGAGCAAACCCGGAACAACGCTTCCATGACCCTGACTCTCGCCCTTTCCTACGGCTCCAGGGAGGAACTGACAACAGCCTTTAAAAGGCTGGCAGCCAAAGTTAAAAATAACATAATTTCGCCCGCCATTATTGATGAAACCATTATTAATAATCATCTTTACACGCACGATTTACCAGACGTGGATTTGCTTATCCGAACCAGTGGGGAATACCGGATAAGCAATTTTTTGCTTTGGCAGATTGCATACGCGGAACTGTATTTTTCAGAGGTTTTCTGGCCCGATTTCAGCGAGCAGCACCTTATCGAGGCATTAGAGAACTACCAGAACAGAGAACGTAGATTTGGAAAAACGAGCGAACAACTTAACTAGTGGTATGCGGGGGCTATTACCACTGAGTCTTTTTTTATTACTGGCTTTCCTGACCACTTTTCAGGCTTCTTCTCAGGATTTTTCCTATCAGAACGGCAAGACCTACATCCTGGGGGGACTCGAGGTGACCGGCCTGCAGAGCTACAACGAGCAGACCGTCAAGACCTACACCGGTCTGAGGGAGGGACAGCCCATCACGGTGCCCGGGGACAAGATCAGCCAGGTGATCAACAAACTCTGGAGCCTGGAGCTTTTCACCGACGTGGAATTCTACTACACCGGCGTGAGGAACGACAGTATTTTTCTGGAACTGCACATTCAGGAGAGGCCGACACTGTCCAATGTCACTTTTTACGGGGTCAAAAAGCGCAAGGTGGAGGACCTGGCGAACGACACGGATCTTAAAAAGGGGAAAAAGATCACGGAAAGCCTGATTGCCAACACA
>CAZUZE010000134.1:0-6252 GCA_964624565.1 uncultured Robiginitalea sp. | reverse complement strand
TCCCTGGGGACTTCCCGACAGGGGTGCTTTCAAGACGCGACCATGGGAAGGTGCTACTCCTTTTCAAGGGATGCGGGACCCGGTGCACCAACTATGTACCGGATTCCACTTCGCAGTCAATACCGTTCTTGCCGAACCGCCGGATCGGGCCAAAGGACCCCGCGCGATTTAAGATGGCGCTTCAGAGGTGTCGGAGGCCACCCAACCGGAGTGTAAATGGTTTTTTACATTTCAACAATTAACGCATAAGCAAATTTTATGATCGCCTTAACCCAATTCTTTGGCATTGGCTGTATTTTTGAAAGGTGAGAGAAGAAGAAGTGATCCTAGTAACCCCGAGTGACGAAGTCCTCGGTACCATGCCCAAGATGGAGGCGCATGAAAAGGCTGTTTTGCATCGTGCTTTTTCAGTTTTTGTAATTAATGATAAGGGGCAGACCCTGCTGCAGCAGCGCGCTTCCCATAAATATCATTCCCCCTTGCTTTGGACCAATACCTGTTGCAGCCACCAGCGCATCGGGGAGTCCAACATAGAGGCGGGAAGGCGGCGCCTGCAGGAAGAGATGGGTTTTGACACCGAACTCCGGGAATTGTTTTCCTTCATCTACAAGGCTCCTTTCGATAACGGCCTTACGGAACACGAACTGGACCATGTCATGCTCGGTGAGTTCAACGGGGAACCAAAGATCAACCCGGAGGAAGTCGCCGCCTGGAAGTGGATGGACCTCGACCTGGTCAGGAAGGACCTGGATGAACAGCCCGGGCAGTATACGGCCTGGTTCCGGATCATCTTCAACCGGTTTTACGACCACATACGCAAGCAACAAGGATAGGAACATGAAGGTAAAAGTCAGCAGGAAAGCCCATTTTAATGCCGCCCACAGGCTTTACAGGCCGGATTGGGATAACGCGAGGAATGAACGTGTTTTTGGAAAATGCAACAACCCATTGTTTCACGGCCACAATTACGAGCTGATTGTGAGTGTTACCGGGCCCATAGACCCGACTACGGGTTTTGTGATCGACATGAAGGTGTTGAAGGACCTGATACGGGCCGAGGTCGAAGACGGGATGGACCATAAAAACCTCAATGAAGAAGTCGCGGAGTTCAGGGACTTAAACCCCACGGCTGAAAATATCGCCGTTGTGATCTGGAACCGGCTGCGGCCCCATATTGAGCCCACGCACGAACTCGAGGTTCAGCTTTTTGAGACCCCCAGGAATTTTGTAACCTATTCCGGAGACTGATGGGGCTGCCCGTGGGAAGTACCATGCCGGAATTCAGGCTCAGGGACCAGGACGGAAACTGGTTCAACAGCTCCGACCATGTCGGCAAAAAGCCGCTGGTGATCTTTTTCTATCCCAAGGATTTTACCCCGGGCTGCACGGCGGAAGTATGTGCCTTCAGGGACCACTTTGAGGATTTCAGCGATGCAGGGGCGCTGGTTGTCGGGATAAGTTCCGATTCCCAGAAGACCCACAGTAATTTTGCCCGAAAGCACCGATTGCCTTTTGTGCTGTTAAGCGATTCCGACAAGGTCGTCAGGCGGAAGTTCAGGGTCCCCAACCGGTTTATGAGCCTGCTTCCGGGAAGGGAGACTTTTGTGGTTGACCAACAGGGCAAGGTGGTGATGGCCTTTGAGGCCCTGCAGGCATCGGGGCATGTCAGAAATGCACTAAAGGCTATACGTGAAATCCAGGAAAATGGTACTCTACCCCCTCAAGTTTGATCCGATATACAAGCAGCGCCTGTGGGGCGGCGACAAACTCCGCGAAGTCCTCGGAAAGGATTTCAAGGGTTCGGGGATCGGGGAAAGCTGGGAGCTTTCCGGCGTGGCAGGTGATGTTTCCGTCGTCGCCAACGGGCCCTACAGCGGGAAACCCCTGACAGGGCTTATACGGGAGTACCCGGATCACCTACTGGGTACGGAGGTGGTCACTCGCTTCGGAGCTGATTTTCCCATCCTGATCAAGTTTATCGATGCGCAAAAGGACCTTTCCATCCAATTGCACCCGGGGGATACACTCGCCCGGGAGCGGCACAATTCCTTCGGCAAAACGGAAATGTGGTACGTGATGGATGCCGACCCCGGCTCTGAGCTGATCATCGGTTTTAAAAGGGACCTGACCCGGGAGGAATACCAGGCTGCCCTGGATTCAAAATCCCTGACGAACTTGCTTCATTACGAGCCTGTAACGGCAGGGGACACTTATTTTATCAACAGCGGGAAAATACACGCCATAGGGGCAGGCATCCTGCTGGCAGAAATTCAGCAGAGTTCGGACGTCACCTACCGGGTCTATGATTTCGACCGCCGCGATGCCCAGGGCAACCTGAGGGAATTGCATACGGAACTCGCGCTTGATGCCATCGATTTCAGGAGGAAGGATGACTTTAAAATCCGGTATCCAAGGCACCGGAATACCGAGAACCCGATGGTCTCCAGTACCTACTTCAATACGTCCTATTTGGAACTGGACAGGGCGACCACCCTGCCAATGCCCGATGGGAGGTCCTTCCTGGCCCTGGTCTGTGTGGATGGCCATGCGCAGGTTGCTATTGGTTCCAGGGAGGTCGGGGTCGCCAAAGGAGAAACGGTCCTGATCCCTGCGGCCGCTTCAGAGGTACTCCTTAAAACCTCGGGATCCCGCTTCCTCATGGTTTCTTTGTAAACAGAATCCGATATTCTAGGTGGGAAGTTGTACTTTTGCCTCAAAGAATCAGCTATTATGGCAAGCATACGCGACCTTAAAAAAGACATCAACTACGTACTGGGCGACATTATTGAAGCCGTATATATTATCGAAAGCAGTCAGCAGATGGAGCCTTCCAAGGAAGGGTCAGCCATCATCGACAAAGCCATCGAAACCTTTGATACCCTTATCGCCCAGGTGAACCAGAAGGATGTAGCCGACAGGAGGGCGCATTTAAAGGAAGTCCGGGAGTCCCTGGAGAAGGAGGCCACCGCACTTGTGGACAGGCTGAACAAAATGGGCTAAAGGCCCCGGTCCTGACCTTTCAGGAGATCTTTTAGTCTTTTCCCGTATTTCGAAACCTGTATTTTCTCAGGAAGGGCCCTGTAGAGGGAATCCAGAAGTTTTGGGTTGGCATCCTCCACTTCGGACCAGGCCACATAGGGGGCGAGTTCGGAATCCTTGTGGGTAAAGGCAAAGTTCAGGGTGTAGAGGTATTTTCGCCTAAGGCTCTGGTCGATAGCCTTTTCTAAGGAATCCGCGGCAGCGGAATCCCTTGGCATTTCCAGTGTTCTCAGGGCCCTGGCCAATTCCAGTTGCCTGAGGTTAAATCGCGAAATGTTCTCCTTGAATTCCATGTAATTCTTCTGGGCCTGGGGCCCTGTCACCGTGGCATCCGTTTCAAACGCATCCCACCGGGTGGCTATGCGATAACTCCCGGGCTCCCCGAAAAAGGCGATACGGTCATCCAGGCTGTTGTTATCGGCTTTGTCCAGATAGAGGTAAAAAACATCCGGGTCCGGCACAAGGGTGCTTAACTCAAAATTCCCATCCCCCCTGATTTCAACCGAGTCCAGGTTTACGAGGGAGGAATCCGGGATGGCCTGCAGGTATATGGTTCCCTTTTTCAAGCCCTTTACATTTCCTTCAACAGTCATCTGGAGGCTTTTGTCCTCCCCACTGCAGGAAAAGATTAAAAACAGAATTGTCGATAAATAGGCTAAGCGTTTCATCGGTGTGAATTGAGGGGCAAAGATGCTATTTTTTTTGAAAATTCAAGCTGCCTTTCAAAGGGCCGAAGCTACCTCCATAAGGTAGGCACACAAGAGGGCCCCGCCAGTGCCGACCACATATCCGAGGACTGCCAGCAGCACCCCCACTGAACTAAGGGAAGCGTGAAATTCAGCGGCGACCACAGGTGCAGAGGCGGCCCCGCCCACATTGGCCTGGCTCCCCACAGCGAGAAAGAAAAACGGGGCGCGGATCAGTTTGGCGACCCCGATCAACAGGGCGGCGTGGATTGAGATCCAGATCAGCCCCAGCAAGATCAGCCCGGGGTTTTCCAGGATGCGGCCCAGGTCCATTTTCATGCCAATGGTGGCCACCAGGATATAGATAAACACCCCTCCCAGTTTGCTGGCACCGGCCCCCTCGAGGTTCTTTGCACCCGTAAAGGACATCCCGATTCCCGCCAATGTGGCGATTACGACCATCCAGAAGAACTTCCCCCCCAGGAAGGAGGCAAAACTCTTTGGGTTTTGGACGACTTCAAAAGTACTGCTGAGGTAGCCGCTGATCCCATCCCCCATAAAATGTGAGAGTCCCACGGCCCCAAAGGCCAGTGCCGTCATCAGCATATAATCCCGCAGCGTGGGGACCCGGGTGATACGTTCTGAGAATTCCGTCACCTTTTTTTTAAGGGACTCAATGGCGGAGGCATCCGCCTTCAGCCAGCGGTCAATTTCTTTGTTCCTGCCCACGCCCAGCAGCAACACGGCCATCCAGATATTGGCGCAAACCACATCCACCAGGATCATCTCCCCGTAACGGTCCGGGTTGAACTTAAAGATTTCGAACATGGCGGCCTGGTTGGCGCCCCCTCCGATCCAGCTCCCGGCAATGGTCGACAGCCCCCTCCAGATCGCATCGAAGTCGTTGCCGCCGACCACCTCCGGGGCAAAAAGCGAAACAATCAGGATGGCCACCGGCCCCCCGATGATGATCCCGGCCGTACCGGTCAGGAACATGATCAGGGCCTTGGATCCCAGGCGGGCAATGGCCTTCAGGTCGATACTCAGGGTCATCAGGACCAGGGCAGCCGGCAGGAGGTACCGGCTGGCCATAAAATACAAACCGGAATGCTCGTCTGAAACAATGCCCAGACTGGCGAGGATGGCAGGAAGCATATAGCACATGAGGATGGCCGGGACCCAGGTGTAGAATTTTTTCCAGAAACCACTTTTCAGACCCGAGGTGTAAAATATAAACCCGAGGCATATGGCAAGCAGGCCAAATACTATGGTGTCATTGGTAATAAGAGGGGCTTCCATACCTTAAGTGTTGCTTTTAAGGCAAAAAGATACATGAAAATTGAAGAATTCACCGATTTAGGGAAAATGACCCTTAAATATTCAGCCAGTAGGTCACCTTCAGGTTGATGGATCGCACCCTGGGGCTGAAGGTGTCCACGAAGTAATTGTCAGTATACACCAGGAAGAGGTCCGACAGGGGGGCAAACCGCCACTGCAAGCGGGTGTTTATGCCCAGGTTGTTCCGCTGGTTGCTGTACTGGATCAGGGTGGACCAGAACAGGGACCTTGAAAAGGTGATTTCAACCCGGGGAACCACCAGCCAGATATCGGCAGAGGGGTAAGGGTCCGGAAGGGTGATCTGGTCGTACCGCACCTGCATGGACAAAAATGCCTTGGGCTGGATCCGGAGTGTGGCGCCCCCTTCTACCGACAACCGTTCCCCGTTAAAGAATCCTCCTATGGTACTCTCACCCCGGAAGGAGAAGATACGCCGCCGGTCCGATGCGTAGCTAAACCGTACGCTGTTGTAATAATAGTCGGTATCTTCAGGCAGGGGAGGGCCGTCCTCCGAACCGGTGGGATCGAAGGAGTCAAACAAATACGTATACTGGGTCCGCCACTGGACCTCTGCCTCTGACTGGTCCCTGAACCGCGCTTCCCAGGACCCCTGATAGCGGTAGTCGGTCAGTTGCATCTCCAGGGATGGGCTCCAGATTTGTTGCCCGAACAGCTGGAACCTGTGGTTGTTGATATAGCTGTTTTCGGGCCAGAATGCCCTGGAGAAGCCCGTGGTGCCTTTCAGAATGTCCGTCCGGCGGATAAAACCCAGGTCCGAACGGAAATTTTCGCCCACGTATGCCCAGTCGGTAAACCCCCCGTAAAACCTGGAATTGTAGTTAATGGAGGCTCCTGACGAAAGGTCCTTTCCGCTCACTTCCGGCTGGAAGGAGCGGTGCAGGTAAAAACGGCCGTTCCATAAATTGTTTACGGAAATCAGGTTGTAATCCATCCCCACCACGCGGTTGAACCGCTCTTCCCGGGTAATGAAATCATCGCTTCCAAAGGCAACCCTGTTGATAAAAAAGAACCCGATATTCGACCGGTCGAAGACCACGTGCTGCAGCGCCAGCATCGTATTGTTGTTCGACGGGATTTCGTTTGCCTCGTCTTTTTGGGTATGGATGTTAAAGAAACCCAGCCGCAGTTTTGGGTTGAGCTTTCCGCTGAGCCTTATCCCCCCCAGGAT
>CAZUZE010000133.1:0-6264 GCA_964624565.1 uncultured Robiginitalea sp. | reverse complement strand
CCCCGGCCTCCGAGGTGATGACGCACCCGGTGATCACCTATCCTGCCCGGATGACCATAACCCAGGCACAGCTGGCCATGATGAAAAACGGGATCGGGCATTTGTGCCTGACCGAGGACGGCACCCCGGATACCCCCGTGGTGGGCATCCTGTCGAAGTACGACCTGATGCTCGCCCTGGGAAACAGCCCGGAAGTCCTGTTGCGGGCCATCAAAAGGACCCGAAAAATAAAGCGGCTCAAACCCATCCGCAGCCGGGTGGAATACCTCCTGAAAGGGTACCTGGAGAACAATATCCCCATGTCCATTACCATGAAGCTGATCGCCGAGCTCAATGATGCCTGTATTAAAAGGGTGATCGAACTCAGCCTGAGGAAACAGGGGAAACCCCCGGTTTCCTTTGCCTGGCTCGCCATGGGCAGCCAGGGGCGCGGGGAGCAGCTCCTGCACACGGACCAGGATAACGCCCTGGTCTTCGAAGATGTGCCTGCGGAGGAGTCCGGGGAGGTCTCGGAGTATTTCCTGCAACTGGCCGGGCGGGTAACCCGGGGGCTCAGGACAATCGGGTACGAGTATTGCCCGGCCGATATGATGGCTTCCAACCCGGACTGGTGCAAGCCGCTCAGCGCGTGGAAGGAGACCGTGACCGGATGGATCCACAACCCGGGCAAGGAAGAAGTGCTCCTCTCCTCCATCTTCTTTGACTTCAACTACACCTTCGGGAACCGGAAACTGGTCACGGCCCTGTCGGACCATATTTTCAGCAATGCCGACAAATACCCGATGTTCTATTACCACCTCGCGAGCGGTGCCCTTCAAAACCCCTCCCCCACCGGGTTCTTCAGGCAATTCCTGGTGGAACAGGACGGCAAGCACAAGGACTTCTTTGATTTAAAACGAAGGGTACTGATGCCGTTTACCGATGCCGCGAGGGTCCTGATCCTCTCCCACCAGGTGCGCTCCATAAACAACACTGCGGAGCGTTTCGAAAAACTGGCGGACCTCGAGGCCAACAACCGGGAATTCTTCCTCTCCTGCTCCTACGCGACCAAGGCCCTTTTGAAATTCCGGACGAAACAGGGATTGCTCCACAGCGATTCGGGCAGGTTTATCGCCCTGGATACCCTGAGCAAGGAGGAGAAGATCAAGCTTAAGCGCACCTTTAAAATCCTGAAAGAGCTGCAGGAACTCATCGCCATCCGGTTTAAAGTTTCAAACCGCATCGTATGAAAGGCGGGATATTAGGGGATTGGAAGTCCTTTTTATCTGGTTTATCCGGCCGGCCGGATGTGCCGGATGTGGACATCTCCCAGGTGTGCTTTACTGTTATCGATACGGAGACTACCGGGCTGGACCCCGCTTCGGACCGCATCCTGAGCATTGGGGGGGTACACCTTATCAACGGCCGGATCAGGGCGGGCGACTCCATGGAGCTCTTTATTGCCCAGGAACATTTTGACGCCCGTTCCGTCCCGATCCACGGCATCCTCCGCCAGGGACCCAATCAAAGGATTCCCGAAAAGGAAGCCCTCATGCAGTTCGAAGCCTATGCGGGGGACAGTGTCCTGGTGGGCCACCATATCGGATTCGATCTCGAGATGATCCGCCAGGCACGGATGCGCTGTGATTTGCCGGGGCTTAAAAACATCGCCCTCGACACGGGCCTGCTCTACAGGAAAACCCTGCTGAAAAGTCCGCTTTTACAGAAAAAACCGAGCTATTCCCTGGACGAGCTGGCCGTGAAGTACGACATCTCCTGCAAGGACCGCCATACGGCCCTGGGCGATGCCTACATCACCGCCATGGCCTTCCTGCATATTTTGGGACAGCTGAAAATGAATAGCGATACCCCCCTGAAGGAGCTGGTCCGCCTCGGCGGCTGATCACCTGCGGTTTTGGAGGTATCCCAGTACGTTTTGCCCGATCCGCGCCCCGATATCCGAGATATCGGCTTTGACGAAGGGCTCGCCCAAAATATTCTCGTAGAGTTCGATATACCGCTCGGAAACTGAGGAGACATAGGCGTCGGTCAGCTCCGGCAGGCGTTGCCCGGCAAGTCCCTGGAAGCCATGGGAGATAAGCCACTGCCTTACGAATTCCTTTGAAAGTTGCTTCTGGGCCTCCCCCCTGTCCTGCCGCTCCTGGTAGCCCTCGGCGTAGAAATACCGGGAGGAATCCGGGGTATGGATCTCATCGATAAGCATTATGGTGCCATCCGGGGACCTGCCAAACTCGTATTTGGTATCGACCAGGATCAGCCCCTTGTCAGCCGCCAGGGCAGTGCCCCGCTCGAAAAGCTTTCGGGTATAGGATTCCATAAGCGCATAGTCTTCCCCGGACACCAGTCCCCGCTCCAAAATGGCCTCCCTGGAAATATCCTCGTCATGGTCCCCCTTGTCCGCCTTTGTGGCCGGGGTGATGATCGGCTCCGGGAAAGGGTCATTCTCCCGCATGCCATCGGGCATGGCCACCCCGCAGAGGGTCCGCCTGCCGGCCGCGTACTCGCGGGCCGCATGCCCCGCGAGGTATCCGCGGATGACCATCTCTACCTTGATGGGCTCGCACCGCACCCCTACGGTTACATTCGGGTCCGGTACGGCTTCAATCCAGTTGGGGACGATGTCCTTAGTGGCCTGCATCATCTTATAGGCGATCTGGTTGAGGATCTGGCCCTTGTAGGGTATGCCCCTGGGAAGCACCACGTCAAAGGCCGAGAGGCGGTCTGTGGCCACCACGACCAGCAGGTCGCCTTCCAGGAAGTAAACCTCCCGCACTTTTCCTTTGTAGACGCGCTGCTGGCCGGGGAACTCAAAGTTGGTATCGGTAATGGTCCGGCTCATAATCAGTTCTGGTGTTCGATGGTCTTGTAGGCATCAATGACCTTTTTGACCAGCTTATGGCGAATGACATCCTTGTCGTCCAGGTAGATCATTTCAATGCCGCGGATGTTCTTCAGGATCAGTAAGGCCTCTTTAAGGCCGGAGATCACCCGCCTGGGCAAATCGATCTGCCCGGGGTCCCCGGTGAGGAGGAATTTGGCGTTCTTGCCCATCCGGGTGAGGAACATCTTCATCTGGGCGTGGGTGGTGTTCTGTGCCTCGTCCAGGATGACAAAGGCATGGTCCAGGGTCCGCCCCCTCATAAACGCCATGGGGGCGATCTGTATCGTCCCGTCCTCGATGTATTTGACGAGCCGCTCTGCCGGGATCATATCCCTCAGGGCATCGTAGAGGGGCTGCATGTAGGGGTCGAGCTTTTCCTTTAGGTCCCCCGGGAGGAACCCCAGGTTCTCACCGGCCTCCACGGCCGGCCGCGTGAGGATGATGCGCTTTACTTCCTTGTTCTTAAGGGCGCGCACCGCCAGGGCCACCCCTGTGTAGGTCTTTCCGGTGCCCGCCGGGCCAATGGCAAAGACCATGTCGTTTTTACCCACGGCATCCACAAGCCGCCGCTGGTTCACCGTCTGTGCCTTGACCAGCCGTCCGTTCACCCCGTGGACGAGGACATCGCTGCTCGAGGCCGAAGAGGCGTAATCTTCCCTCCCATTGCTGCTGAGGATCCGCTCGATGCCGTTCTCATCCAGCTTGTTGTATTTCGAAAAGTGCTCGACGAGCATCTGGAACCGCCTTTCGAATTCTTCCAGGGAAGCGGGGTCCCCGTAGACCTTGATTTTGCTTCCCCGGGCCACGAGCTTCAGTTGGGGAAAGGATTTTTTTATCTGGTCGATGTTGGCATTTCCATCCCCGAAGAAGTCTCTGGGATTGATGTCGGTGAGTTCGAGGGTGAGTTCGTTCAAAAAGTAAGGAGTGTTTATAAGTGGCTTCACGGGCAGCGTTTGCCTGCGCCGTTTTTTACTTAATTTTGTCCTGACAAACTTACGCAAAATTCAAGTTGACGCCTTAAAAAAATATCAACAGCCACGGATGCCAATCATAACCCTGACTACAGATTTTGGCCTTAAAGATCACTTTGTCGGCGCCATTAAAGGGCATATCTACAGCGAGCTTCCACAGGCCACTATTGTTGATATTTCGCATCTGGTAGCTCCCTTCCACATTCAGGAATGCGCCTACCTTCTCAAAAACGCCTACCGGGCTTTTCCCAAGGGAAGCATCCATATCGTGGGGGTGGATTCCGAGAAAACCGCTGAGAACACCCACCTGGCCCTTCTGGTGGACGACCATTTTTTTATCACGGCAGACAACGGGGTGATCAGCCTGATCACCGAGGAGGTCAGGCCGGAAAAAGTGGTTGAAATTCAGCTTCCCAATACCACCCCAAGCTCATTCCCCGTGCTGGATGTTTTTGTGAAGGTGGCCTGTCACCTCGCCCGGGGGGGGACCCTGGAGGTCATCGGCAAACCCTTTGGCAACATCCGGTCCATCAGGGAAATTACCCCCACGGTGACCAACAACGGCAATACCATTCTGGGCAACGTCCTCTATATCGACAACTACGGCAATGTGGTGACCAATATCCACAAATCCCTCTTCGAGGCCTATCGGAAGGGCCGTCCGTTTACTTTGGAGGCCCGCAGCAAAAAGCTGACCGACATCCATAAAACGTACAGCGACATCATCAATTATGACCTGGAAAAATCGCAGAGGCGTGGGCCCGGGGACCTAATGGCCCTTTTCAATTCTTCAGGGTATATCGAACTTGCGATTTATAAAAGCAACCTCCATACGGTAGGTGGGGCCGCTACCCTCCTGGGGCTGGATTACCGCGATTCCGTGCTTGTAAACTTTTCATAGATGCTGACACGAATCGTAAAAATGACCTTCGAACCGGAAAATATCCCTAGTTTTGAACGCCTTTTCAAGGCCTCTGAAGCGGGCATACGCTCCTTCCCGGGCTGCCTGAAGGTGGACCTCCTGCAGGATGTTAACGACCCGGGGGTCTTCTTCACCTACAGCCTGTGGGAATCTGAGGCTGCCCTCGAGGCCTACAGGGCATCTGATTTTTTCAGGGCGGTCTGGGGTCAGACCCGGGAACTGTTTTCAGGGCCCCCGGTGGCCTGGAGCCTGGAGTTGAGGGATCTTTAAATTTTGATTGATTATGTGGCCTGTTTTTAAAAAGGAAATCAGTTCGTTCTTCACAAGTCCGGTGGGGTACCTGGTGATGGGGCTTTTTCTCGTGCTCGCCGGGTTGTTCCTATGGGTCTTCAAAGGCCCTTTTAACATTTTTGACTACGGCTTCGCGGACCTCAGCCTTTTTTTCCTCCTTGCCCCCTGGGTTTTCCTTCTGCTGATCCCGGCGGTGACCATGCGGTCGTTTTCGGAAGAGTTTAAACTGGGGACCATGGAACTCCTGTTGAGCAAACCCCTGTCGACCACCGCACTGGTCCTCGGAAAATACCTCGGGGCCCTGGTCCTGGTCCTGATCGCTGTCCTGCCCACCGCCCTCTACGCCGCGACGATTTACGAACTGGGCATGACCCGGGGCAACCTGGACAGCGGCCTTCTCTGGGGGTCCTATGGCGGCCTGGTCCTCCTGATCGCGGCCTATGTCTCCATAGGGCTGTTCTGCTCTGCGATTACCGAAAACCAGATCGTGGCCTTCCTCGGCGGAATCCTGATCTGTTTCCTGCTCTACTACGGCTTTGAAAGCCTTTCCACCCTCTTCCCGGACGGGGCGAGGGTTTTGGGGGTACAGAACCTGGGCATCAAGGCCCATTATGAGCGCATCGGCCTCGGGATCGTGGACAGCCGGGACCTGGTCTATTTTGTGTCCCTGACGGTTTTTTTCCTGTTCCTGAGTATCCACCGGCTAAACCGCCTTAAAAAATGAAGCAGCGATCCTTTTTTACTACCGCCCTTCTAGCCCTTGCCTTCCTGTTGCTGATCAACTGGATCTCCGGCCTTGCCTATGCCCGGTGGGACCTTACCGAGGATCGCAGGTTTACCCTCTCTGACCCGAGTAAACAGGCCGCCCGGTCCCTTGAAAGTGCAGTTACCGTGGAAATCCTGCTGGACGGGTCGCTTCCGGCCGAATTTGCCAGGCTCCGGCAGGAGACACGCCTGCTGCTGGAACAATACGCCCAGGTCAACCCCCTGATCAAGTATACCTTTACGGACCCCTCCGGGGGGGGCGAGGCAGATCCGGAAACCCTCCGGGAGCTCCAGGCCCTGGGCATCAAACCTGCCAGCGTTACCGTCGAGGAAAACAACAAAGTCTCCCAGGAGGTCGTATTTCCATGGGCCCTGGTCAGCTATGGAAACCGGAGCGAGAAAGTCGCCCTGCTTCGGAATCAGCTGGGTGCCGA
>CAZUZE010000132.1:4865-6269 GCA_964624565.1 uncultured Robiginitalea sp. | reverse complement strand
TTGACCCCTCCTTTCTCAAAAACACCTCCGTTTTCTATGACGCGGGTCCGTCCCCCGCCACCCTCCGGGCGCGTCCACAGATCCTCCCTGAACCGGGCCAGGCCGTCCTCGGCCTCCAGGGCTCCCGTTATCCGATCCTGCAAGTCCTGTATATACGCGTAAAACCGTTCCTTAACCTCCATATTGACAAACTATTGATTAGAGGGGCCCCATCCGTATTTCCGATTGACCCGCTCGGCCTTTTCATTCCATTTTTCAGGTGCATCAAACCGATATCCCACAAAGAAACGGGCTAAGTAGATCCGGTCGAAAAGCTGTATTTGATTTCCGGCCCCGTGTTCCATAAAACTATACGTTCCATTGATACCGGCAAAAAAGCGCTGGTCATTGTACCCAATGGAAGCCTGAAAAACGGTTTCCAGCAGCAGGTAGGCGTCGGTATCCCCATCCTGGTTCAACAGGTTGATCCCAATGCCCGTATTGTTCCCTGCCGAGAGCAAAAACCGTCGGCCCAGCACCCAGGAATAGAAATAGCCGGGGGCGAGGCCCAGGTCATAGGAATTCAGGGTGTTTTTGGTCCCGTCCTGTTCAAAGCGGTAGCGGGTATACGACAAAATACCCCTGGGAATAAAACTCCCTGCGCTTCGCGTCTGCCATTCGTTGGGCGATTGCAGGGCGCGCAACGAAAAGTCAGGGTTGAAGACATATCCGACCACATTCTGGAATTTGGAAGTGGTGACCCCGGGAAAATAGATCTCCTCACCTCCCAGGGAAGTATCAAAACCCCGCTGATCGAGGAAACTGAATTCATACGCCCATCTGCCGGGATACAGCTTGATCTGCAGGTTGAACTGACGGGCATTTTCCGCATCCTTGTCGTTGAGGAACCCGGGAGTGAACCCAAACCCGAGTTCCAGAATCCGAAACTGGGCCACAAAAGACCAGTGGGTACTGTAAGCCGGGTCGAGCCGGAGACGGGTGCCTTCATCAATTCCAGGAAGTGGGAACCGATCCTCGCTGTAGTTCCGTATCAGAAAACTGTTCCCGACATAGGTAAGCTGGGTGCGGGTGGTAAGCTTATCAGGGTACCTGATCAGTGCGGGAAGCGAGTCCTTTGGCAGGGCATTTCCACCCGGTTCCTGACACAACAGGGAAGTGAGCCCAAACATAGTCAAACAAAGAAGTATCCTTAAATGCATTCTTCTCAGATTTCAGCCGGGCCCCCATTTCAAGGATCCGATCGGCCTTCTCCCATAACCCCTGTCAATCCCTCCGGCCGGGACTTATTCAGAATACGCTTTCACTGCCTCGACAAAAGCCCCGGCATGGGCAACGGGAATATTCGGGAGTATCCCATGCCCCAGGTTTACAATATAGCGATCTTTCCCAAAGCCCCGGATCATT
>CAZUZE010000132.1:0-4855 GCA_964624565.1 uncultured Robiginitalea sp. | reverse complement strand
CAGGGGCCGGGGTCAGTTCATGGACCATCTGCCGTGTGGTTTCCGGCGGGGACAACGACCGGGGCGGATCGAAATTGCCCTGTAAGGTAATTTTTCCGCCACTCAGTTTGCGGGCTGTAGCAGGAGCGCAGGTCCAGTCCACGCCCAGTGCCGAAGCCCCGCTTTGGGCCATCGTTTCAAGGGCAAACCAGCACCCTTTCCCGAAGACGATCACGGGTGCTGCCTCTTTGAGGGCCGTGACTATCTGCTGCAGGTACGGCCATGAGAATTCGCCATAGTCCTCCGGTGAGAGCATCCCCCCCCAGGAATCGAACAGCTGGACTGCATGCACTCCGGCCGCGACCTTGGCCCTGAGATACGCGATCGTGGTATCTGTTATTTTCTGGAGGAGCGCGTGCGCGGCATCCGGTTGGGTAAAGCAAAATGCCTTGGCCTGGTCAAAATTCTTACTCCCCTGGCCCTGGACACAGTAACAGAGGATCGTCCAGGGGGAACCCGCAAATCCGATCAGCGGGATTTCCCCCCCGAGCTTTTCATTTGTAACGCGGATGGCATCCATCACATACTTCAGGGAGGTTTCCACCTCTGGGACCACCACGCGATCGACATCCCCGGGGGTGCGGATGGGATTTTCAAGCCAGGGGCCGACCCCGGGTTTCATCTCGAATGGGATTTCCATGGCCTGGGGCACTACGAGGATGTCACTGAACAGGATGGCGGCATCCATCCCGAACCTCCGGATGGGCTGTACCGTGATCTCAGAAGCCAGTTCCGGGGTCCGGCAACGCGTAAAAAAGTCGTATTGTTCGCGGATTTCTATGAATTCGGGCAGATAGCGCCCGGCCTGCCGCATCATCCAGACCGGTGGGCGTTCCACGGTCTCCCCTTTCAGGGCTCTTAGGAAAAGATCGTTTTTAACAACTGCTGGCATGGTACTTTATGGGTTTAAAAGGTGTGTCTGCGCCGATGCAAGATCGATTAAACTATCGAGATCCGGGGTTTTGGCGCACAATACCCGTTCCGTATGATCTCTTAGGAAGGTTGCTGTCGTCGGCCCGATACAGTACCCCCAGGTGCCTCCCATTTCATTCCGGGCGAGGTAGCTCTCCACCCCACTCGGGCTAAAAAACAGGATGGCTTCCGGCCTTGAGCTGAAATGCCTGGGGTTCAGGCGGGTTGCATATACGACAGCTTCCTGCCATTCCGCACCCAGGTCGTTCAGGGCATCCGGTATCAAATCAAGCCGCCGGTTGCCGCAGTAATAGACAAAGGAGTCCTCAGAATACTGCTTTCGGATAAGCGATGCCAGTTCACCGGCAGAGGGGGCCGAAGCCAGCACATGCAGGCCGTGCTCCCGAAGCTGATCCCCGGTCCGCTCCCCGACGCACAGGCACCGGAGCCCTGAATAATCGCTTCCGGAAAACGAACTCAGAAATCCCCTCACCCCATTTTTGCTCGAGAAAATGAGCACGTGGTCGTCCGGGGCAACGGAGGTGGAAATGAGCTCGATGGAAATCGCATCGTACTGTTCGACCTCCCATCCGGCCGACTCCAAACGGGCAAGGTGCACCCCGGAAAGCACTTTGGTCGACAACAAGCGGCTCATCGGGTATGGGTTTTCCGGATCGCTTCAAGTATCGGCCCGCCACCCGATTCGAGGACCTCCATCGCACACCGCGCTCCAAAACCTTTGGCGTCCTGCATGTCCGCCTGCCGTTCAACCCGCACCTCCTCACGGCCATCCAGGGAAAAGATCCCTCCCCTGAAGCGGATGCTCCCGGCTTCGAGGGTGACAAGGGCGCCTATAGGGGCCGTGCAGCCGCCTTCAAGGGTGCGCAAAAATTCCCGCTCCACGGAAGTGCACAACTGGCTGCCCGGGTCGTTCAGACCCCCTGCGGCCTCGAGGGCCTGCTGGTGCCCTTTTCGGGCCACCACGAGCATGGCGCCCTGGGCCGGGGCTGGCAGCATCCAGTCCAGGACCTCATGGCGTTCCGGCAGGATTCCGATGCGCTCCAGGCCGGCGGCTGCAAAAACAGCGGCATTCCACGGGTTATCCTCCAGCTTTTTAAGGCGGGTATTTACATTGCCCCTGAGATCTACGATCCTGTGGGCGGGATACCGGGCGAGCCACTGCGCCTTCCGCCTGAGGCTTCCGGTAGCCACCACCCCGGAAGCGCTGAGGAATTCCAGGCCCTTGTGCACGAGGATATCATTGGGGTTGGCCCGGCGGAGGACGGCGGCCTGTACGATCCCTTGCGGCAGTGCCGTGGGCACGTCCTTCATGGAGTGCACGACCAGGTCGACCTCCTCCTTTAAGAGGGCCACGTCCAGGGTTTTGGTGAAAATACCGGTGATCCCGAGCTCGTAAAGCGGCCTGTCCAGGACGAGATCGCCTGTGGATTTTACGGGGACCAGTTCCGCCCGCTGCCCGGCGCGCTCCAGGTGGCCGAGGACCGTACGGGCCTGCCACAGGGCAAGTTCGCTGTCCCGGGTCCCGATCCGAAGGATTTTGCTCATCCCTTTTCGATTTCTAGCTGAAAGACCTTACGGATCAGCTCCAGGCTTTCCTCCGTATCGTTTTCCGAGTCTTTCAGGTGGTTCGCAAACTGTCGGGTGATTTTATGGATGATCCGGTCCGAAACTGCCTCTGCCTGCCCCTTGTCGAAGCCGGCGATTTTCCGGGACTGGAAATCGAGTTCTTCTTCCTTGAGGTGTTCGAGTTTCTTCTTCAGGGCCTTGATGACCGGGGCGAACCGACGGCTTTCCAGCCACAGGTTGAATTCAGACTGGACTTCCCCGATGATCCGCTCCGCATCGGGGATGTGTTGTTTTCGGGTCTCCAGGGTGCTGTCGGTAACCTGGGAGAACTGGTCCATGTGCACCAGGGTGGTCTGCGGGCAGCTGCCGACCCCGGGGCTGACGTTGACGGGAATGGACAGGTCCAGGATCCAGCGCTCCCTGCCGGCCGGTATCATTTCGGGCAGCACGGTGGGTTTGTTGGCCCCGGTGGCCACAATGATGATATCCGCCCGGTCGATGGCCTGTTGCAACTCCTCGATGGGGTGTGCTTTGAGGTTGAACTTATCCCCTATGGCTTCTGCAGTTTCCCATGTGCGGTTGATGAGGGTAATATTCGGGTTCTGCGTGTGCTTTATGAGGTTTTCACAGGTGTTCCGGCCAATTTTGCCAGTCCCGAAAAGGAGGATGTTCCGGCGGCTGATCTCAGGCACCCTGGCCAGGAGGTACTGCACGGCTGCAAACGCGACGGAAGTCGCGCCTGATGAGATACCCGTTTCATTCTTGATCCGCTTGCTGGCCTGGATCACAGAATTGCACAGGCGCTCCAGAAAAGGATTGCCCAACCCGTGTTTACGGGATAGCTTAAAGGCGCCCTTGAGCTGGCTGATAATCTCAAAGTCCCCCAGTATCTGGCTTTCAAGGCCCGCCCCCACCCTGAAGAGGTGCGAAATAGCCTCCTGGTTCTCAAGGACATACCCCACGGCATCGAATTCTTCCTCCCTGCCGTCCGTATGCTGGCACAAAAGCCGAATCAGATGTTCAGGGGTTGAGGCGAAGCCGTAGAGTTCCGTGCGGTTGCAGGTGCTGGTCACCAGCATCCCGTCGATTCCTTCTTCGCGGGCCCGCTGAAGAAGTGCTTCTTTGGCAGGTGTGTCCAGGGAAAACCTTCCCCTCAGCACCGCATCCGCCTTCTGGAAGTTCAGTCCCACGGCAAGAAAGCGGTGATGCCTTGAAATATGGTACTTTTTCATAGGTCTGCGGCAAAAATATAAGGAATAGTTTGACAAAAATAACGCTTGAAGATCATAAAATGCCGTTCAGGGATAAAAGTGGGGAACCTCCGGTACATTTATGTCCGATTCCCTATTTTTGTAGAAATAATGGCTCTTTAAGGTCAAACAGTTTAGAAACATTCTAAATAAAACCGAATCCACCCCATGCCGGATCCCCAAAAAAATGTCGCCAGCGGTTCATATGATGAATTGCAGATTTCGCCGGATTTTATCCTCCTGAAAGCGCTGAACGAGGATGTGTCCCCCTCCCGCCTGAAACGCGCTGTGGACAAACAGTTCATACAGTTTCACTTCAACCTGAGGGGGCATGTACAGTTCGTCTATCACCAGGGAAATTACGTCATCGAAGTGGCTGAAAATCAGTCCCTTTTGCTCTACAACCCCGAGACGGAACTCCCCCTGCACACGGTCCTAAGCCCGGGCACGTCCATGATTTCCATCCTGATGAGCATACGAAAATTCCATGCGCTGTTCACCACGGAAGCAGGCTATATCCCCTTTTTAAGTGCTGAGAACCGGGATAAGAAATACTACAAGCAAAACCCCCTGACCCCTTCCCAGGCAATCATCCTCAGCCAGCTATGGAATGAGCAAATTCACACTTCTGTAAGGGGCTTGTACTGCAAGGGAAAGGTTTATGAACTGCTCTCCCTCTATTTTAACAGGAACACCGAAACTCCTGCAGAACAATGTCCTTTTCTGATGGACGAAAAAAATGTGCAGCGCATACGCCAGGCCAAGGAAATCGTTATTGAGCGAATGGCGGAACGTACTGGGCTGAAGGAACTGGCCGAAGAAATAGGGTTGAGCCTCAAAAAACTCAAAGAGGGGTCAAAACAGATTTACGGGGACTCGGTCTATAGTTTTCTGTTTGATTATAAAATGGAGGTAGCCCGTAAAATGCTGGAGAGTGGCAAATTCAATGTAAATGAAGTAGGGTTAAAGGTGGGGTACAGCACGGCAAGCCATTTTATAGCGGCCTTTAAGAAGAAGTACCATACAACCCCGAAACAATACCTCCTGTCTCTCGTTCAGGAGCGCAC
>CAZUZE010000131.1:0-6283 GCA_964624565.1 uncultured Robiginitalea sp. | reverse complement strand
ACCGTTTAAAGAGCCTTGTTTTTAATAGAGCCAGCCTATGTTAAACGAGAATAGAATTGTCTACACTAATAGCGGGCACAGTCATTCCACAAATATTATTTCATTTAGAGCCGGCAAGCCAAAAAGCTTTTCTACTTTTGGCTCCTAAATTAAAAACACCCTATGATGAATAAATGGATTGGGTTTATGGCCTTCTTGCTTTTAGTCGGTTGTCAACAAGGTAAAATAGGCTATGTGGACAATGTAAAGCTGATGGACGGGTATACCAAAAAACAGGAAGTTGAGGCGAACTATCAGCTCAGATCAGAAGCTTTTGCCAAAAAGAGGGACAGTATCTCACAGGCATTTCAACTGGAAGCGCAGGAATTGCAGAGCTCAACCGGCAAAATGTCCCAGGAAAAGGCCCAGGAAGCTTTTGGCATCCTGCAACAAAAGGGACAGATGATGGGGCAGCAGTTGCAACAGGAGGAGCAGCAGCTGCAACGGATGGGACAGATGAAAATGGACAGCGTTGTGTCTGAGGTACGGAAAACCATCGAGGCATACGGAGCGGCCAACGGTTATCAGTTTATCTTTACCGGAGGTGAGGGAGGCAGCGTTCTCTATGGGGAGGCTGCAGCAGACATCACCGAGCAGATCCTTAAGGAACTCAACGAGGCGCATTCAAAAAAATAACGAAAAGGAATCCCCCCGTGAATAAACCCCGCACTTCAAAGGAGTGCGGGGTTTTTATTGCAACAGGAAAACGAGCAATACGGCAGGGACAAAATAAACCACGATCGTCCGGGCACCTTCGTAGTCCTTTGCTATGCGCTGGCCGAAGAGCAACATCAGCAGGGCGATGCAGGAAAGGACAGCCCCCCAGAAGGCGGCATCCCTTGAACCCCCGCCCAGGAGCAGTACCAGGCCCAGCAGACATAAAATTCCGGCGGCCAGCTCCGTCACCGTAAGGATAAACAACAAGGCGGGCACAATGGACCTGAAAGGGGTTTGCGAAAAATGCCCGCTCAGCCAGCTCAGGTTGCCTTTCCAATCAAAAATCTTGTCGAGCCCGCTTTGCAAAAAAGTGATGATCAAAAAAAGCAGCAGCAACACTTCGGCTGCATATTCTGTGAATGCGGTCATATCGATGCTTTTTCGGCCGGTTTTGCGTGCAGCAACCGGGTGAGTTTTATGGAGAGGTCAGTGAAAATAATTTTTGAATTTCCGTTCCGCAGGATGTGGTAACGCGCGCTTTCAAACTCCCGGACCATATCTGCCACGTTGTTCTCATGAATATAGGAGGCAAAACGCTCCAGGTCAAAGCCGGAATCGTGCATCCGCATATAGACCAGGGAGCGGGCGCTGTAATTAAGCAACATGGCCTGCCGTATGACGGAGAGGCAGTAGGATAAAAACTTTTTCTGGGTTTCCCTTCCTGTTCGGGCAACTTCATCGCTCCAGAGGATGAGGTCGTGAATCGAGCCCTTGTTTCCCTTTGCCTTAAAGGCCGTGCGGGCCCAAAGGGTAAACCACTTTTCAAAAACCAGGTCCTCCGAGTCCTGCATCATGAGGTCCAGGGCCTTGTTGTAGTTGCCGTTGGCTTCCTGGGCAATTTGAGACGCCTCCTCCCGGGACGCACCCTGTTTGATAAGGCCCCCGGTGATTACCGCTTCCGGAAGGGGCGGAAAATGAAGTGTCTGGCATCGGCTCCTAAGGGTGTTCAAAAGGGATCCCTCGTCTTCCGCGATCATCAGCAAAACCGTGTTCGGGGGAGGCTCCTCTATAAGTTTGAGAAGCTTGTTGGCGGCCGAGGTATTCATCCGGTCCACCATCCAAATAATCATAATCTTATAACCCCCCTCGTAAGGTTTCAGGCTCAGTTTTCGGACGATGTCCTGGGCTTCATCCACCCCGATCTGTCCCTGTTTTTTTTCAATGCCGATTGCGCGATACCAGTCAAAAAGGTTTCCATAGGGCTGTTCCAGGAGGAAGGTCCTCCAGGCCTCCATATAGTGATTGCTAACAGGATGGCTCGATACGACCTCGGAGGTGGCCACCGGAAAAGCAAAATGCAGGTCCGGATGGTTCAGGTGATCGCATTTCTGGTTGCAGGCCTGATTGCCCCCCTCATTTTCCCCTTTGCTGTTTCCGCACAACAGGTACCGGGCGTAAGCCACCGCCATTGGCAGGGCGCCGCAGCCTTCCGGGCCTACGAATAACTGGGCATGGGGCACCCTGCCCGCGTCTGCGCCCGAGGTCAGGTGATGCTTCAGATGTTCAAGGCCAAGGACCTGGGAAAACTTCATAGTCCCAAAGATAGGCTTTTGGAGAAACACATTTGAAAAAGGGAAGGCTTCCCGGGGGGCATCACGTCAAATATGATTATTTTTGAATCCTCATCAAAGCCTGTTCTATGATAACGATTGACGATTTTGACTTCAGGGATAAGAAAGCACTGATTCGGGTAGATTTCAACGTTCCGCTGGATTCCGACTTCAGGGTCACGGACACAAACCGAATAGAAGCAGCGAAGCCAACCATCCTAAAAATCCTTGAAGACGGGGGAAGTGTCGTCCTGATGAGCCATCTGGGCAGGCCCAAGGGGACCCGCAACCCCGACTTTTCGCTCTCGCATATTACCAGGAGTGTTTCCGAAGTACTTGGCGTGGAGGTAAAATTTGTGGAGGATTGTATTGGAGCGTCGGTGGCAGAGGCCGTATCGAACTTAAAAACCGGGGAAATCCTGTTGCTCGAAAACCTGCGGTTCCATCCGGAAGAGGAGTCCGGGGACGCCGACTTTGCCAGGGAGCTTTCCAAATGGGGAGATATTTACGTGAACGACGCCTTCGGGACGGCCCACAGGGCGCATGCCTCCACTACTGTAATTGCGAGGTTTTTTCCAGGCCGCAAGTGTTTTGGCTACCTCCTCGCTGCGGAAATAAAGGCCATTGAGAAGGTCATGAAAACAGGGGAGAAGCCCGTTACTGCCATATTGGGAGGCTCAAAGGTATCCAGCAAAATAACCATCATTGAGAATATTCTTGGAAAAGTAGACCACCTGATCATCGGCGGGGGAATGACATACACCTTTGTCCTTGCCCAGGGGGGGACCGTCGGGGATTCCATTTGTGAGCCGGACAAAACAGACCTCGCGCTATCCATCCTTGAAAAAGCTTCGGCCCTGGGGGTACAGGTCCACCTGCCCATAGATGTTGTTGCTGCGGATGCGTTCAGCAACGACGCCAATACCAGGATCATGGCAGCCAATGCCATCGGGAAGGGATGGCAGGGGCTCGATGCGGGCCCCGAGACCCTTGAGCTGTTCCGGGAGGTCATCGCAAAGTCAAGGACCATTCTATGGAACGGACCCGTGGGCGTCTTTGAAATGGACAGGTTTGCCCATGGCACCATTGAGGTCGGGAATGCCGTCGCTGAGGCCACGAAGAACGGGGCTTTTTCGCTTGTCGGGGGAGGGGACTCAGTGGCCGCCGTAAAACAATTCGGTTTTGAAGACAAGGTCAGTTATGTTTCGACCGGGGGAGGCGCCATGCTGGAAAGCCTGGAAGGGAAAACGCTTCCGGGAATCGCAGCGATTTTGGAAACCCCTTAGGTTTAAAGAGTTAAGGGCACTTTAGCAGTGAAAATTTCGTTCTTAGGTAAAAAAGAGCGAATTTCGGCCGGGCACGGCCCGGGAAATGTACTCAATCAGGATGAAGAAATTGATTTTTTGGGGTTTGTTGCTTTGGGCCCCATTGCTAAAGGGGCAGGAAATACCTGTTGAATCGGCCGGAACGAATGACACCCTGCTCCCGCAATTAGAGGCCAACCCCATAGCGGACCTGCAGGAGGTCGCCCTGAGCGGCCCATCGGACTCTCTGAGCACACAGCTGAAAGACCATCCGGAGGCTGCGCGATTTGACAGCCTGTGGTTGCGCGAACTCCGTCTGGCCAACCAGAATTTTACCGAAATGTACGGTGAAGTCCAAAGCGCTGGTGCGGATACCCTTGCAGTGGCCGCGGATTCCATCAGCACGGAATTGCTTAAGGAGCGCCTTCGCCTCCTGGACGAAAAAACACCCTTCAACATCTCATACAACCCGTCCCTTGAGCGGGTGATCCGGCACTTCCTGACGCACCGGAGGGAGTTGATGCAGCGGATGCTCTCAGCGAGCGAATTTTACTTTCCCCTCTTCGAGGAAACACTCGACAAGTACAACCTCCCCCTCGAATTAAAGTACCTCGCAATTGTGGAGTCCGCCCTGGACCCCACTGCAAAATCCAGAGTGGGCGCCACAGGCCTCTGGCAGTTCATGTACAGCACGGGCAGGCTCTACGGGCTGGAAGTGAGCAGCTATGTCGATGAGCGAAGCGACCCCGTCATGGCAACGGATGCGGCGGGTCGTTACCTGTCCAAACTACACGATATTTTTGGCGACTGGGACCTGGCCCTCGCGGCCTATAACTCGGGCCCCGGAAACGTGAACAAGGCGATAAGGAGGTCTGGGGGGTATGAGAATTACTGGAGCATCAGGGGATTCCTCCCCCGGGAAACAGCGGGCTATGTCCCGGCTTTCCTCGCGACTATGTATGTCTTTGAATACGCGGCGGATCACGGCCTGAGGCCTTCAGAAGCCAAACGCCCTATTTTTGAAACGGACACGGTCCTGGTCAAGGGGACCATCACTTTTGAGCAGATAGCTGACATAACAGGTGTCCCGGTACCGGAGCTCAAAGTGCTCAACCCCTCCTATAAGCTGGGGATCATTCCAAAGGTTTCGGGCAAGCCCTATGCCCTGAGATTACCGGCATCCTCCATCGGGCCCTTCGTATCCAATGAAATGGCGCTTTACGAAAAAGTGCAGGAAGAGTTGCAGGCACGGCAGAAACCGCTCCCGGATTATGTGGAAGCAGATGAACGGATACGCTATCGGGTGCGCAGGGGGGATTACCTGGGGAAAATAGCCGAGCGTTACGGAGTGGGTGTAAGCCAGATAAAGCAATGGAACGGTCTGAAATCCAACATGCTGCGTGAAGGGCAGCGGCTGACGATCTATCCCCGAAAGCCTGTGACCAGCCGGCCTAAGACGGCTTCAGGAAGCAATACCCCGGCCACGGCACCCCCGGATTCGAAGGTTTATATTGTCGAGAAGGGGGACTCGCTTTGGACAATTTCAAGAAAATACCAGGGAATTTCTGTAGAGAACCTGCGAGAATGGAACGGTATTCGCGGGGATGATCTGAAACCCGGAACCCGACTGAAGTTGTGCAGTTGTTCTCCTTAATCAGAAACTGAATGAAACCTATTCTTTTTTCCGCATTTGCCCTTTTTTTCCTGCTGGCATGCCAGGACAAGCCCGCCAAAAAATACAAACCGGCCTCCCTGGGCTCCATCAATACCCTGGCCGTGGTAATGGACAACGAACTATGGGAGGGCCCCGTCGGGGACAAGGTAAGGGAACACTTTGCCGCCCCCGTCCTCGGCCTTACCTGGGATGAACCCATCCTGAACCTCGAACACATGCCCGGAAGCGTTTTTCGCGGGACTACCCGTCACCGGAGGGCTGTACTTTTCGTCGGCCTGGACACGGTGAGCGGTGCACAGATTCAGGACGACCTTTATGCAACCCCCCAAAAGGTGGCAGTCATAAAGGGGAAGACAGAGGAAGAACTCATCGCTTCCATTGAAGCCGCCTCAGACCGGATTATCACAACCTATAAGGACATGGAGCTCAAGGAGTCACAGGACCGCTTTTTGAGATCCCTGAGCAAGGAGACAGTCCTCTCCGATAAGTTCGGGATTTCGCTCCGGCTGCCCTCCCTGTACAAGGTGGGCAAACAGGAGGAGGGTTTTGTCTGGATCGACCGCGAAATCCAGAAGGGAAGCATGAACATCCTCGTTTATGAGATGCCGGCAGACAGCTTCCAATCGGACTCTACCCTGGTACAGGACATCGTCCAAATGCGGGATTCCATCGGGAAAAAGTACATCCCGGGCCCCGATGTTACCGGGAAAGTCACTTATATGGGCACTGAAAAGGCCTTTGCCCCCTACGTTTTTCCCGCAGAAATTGCGGGGCTCAACGCCGTTGAGGTGCGGGGGATCTGGGAGGTGGTAAATTACCCCATGGCAGGTCCCTTTTTGACCTATATCATCAACGATACGGAGCGAAACCGCAAACTGGTGCTCGAAGGATTCACCTTTGCCCCCGCGACCAACAAACGCGATTATATGTTTGAGCTGGAAGCAATCATGAAGACCCTTAGCTTTAAGTAATCCGGCTGCGCCGCCCAATTAAAAAAG
>CAZUZE010000130.1:0-6361 GCA_964624565.1 uncultured Robiginitalea sp. | reverse complement strand
TATTTCGATAAAATTACGAAAAATAATAATTTACAACCAGCAGGAACAGCCCGATCGCAAATGTGCTGAGCGCCAATTTTTTCAATTCCGGGTCAAGTTCTGCGGGATTCCCCGTGGCCAGTACCTTTTTAAGGTGAATGCCCACGGGGAGGAAGGGCAGCAGGCAAATGGAAGAAAACCAGGGGTTCTCCCGGCTGCCCACGTAGAGGACAAGCGCGACAAAGGCGAGGAGGCACAGGAATAAATGATACCTGACCCCGTTGGCATACCCCATTTGAACCACCAGGGTCTGTTTGCCCGACAAACGGTCCGAGCTGCTGTCGCGGAGGTTGTTGAGATTGAGGACGGCCGTGCTCAGGGCCCCGATGGTTATGGCCGGAAAAATGGCCCCGGGCTCGAGGACCCGGGTTAAAAGGAAGAACGATCCCAGGACGCTCAGCAGTCCGAAAAACAGGAACACAAACAGGTCGCCCAGGCCCCTGTATCCATACGCGTCGGTTCCGACCGTGTATTTAATCGCCGCCCAGATGGCCGCTCCACCCAGGAAGAGGAAAAGGAGCAGGTACTCCAGGGAACCCGCCCCAAAGGCGTGGAAAAGGGTCCCTAATGTCAGCAGGGCACTGATGGCGGAACTCACGAGGATACCCCGTTTAAGGACCTTTGCGGTAAGGGCCCCGCTCTGTATGGCGCGTTGGGGGCCTATACGGAGTTCATTGTCGGTACCCTTTACCCCGTCCCCGTAGTCATTTGCGAAATTAGACGTCACCTGGTAGGCAATAGTGGTGGCGACCATCAGGAGGAAGAGCGCCCAGTCCGAATACCCTGCTCCCAGGGCCATGCCCGTACCCGCGAGGATCCCGGAAAGCGAAAGGGGAAGGGTTCTCAGGCGGGCAGCCTGTACCCACACTTGCAGTGTTTTCAAGGCCGGGGCTTCAGCTATTCTTCAATTGCGATCCGTTTCCCGTCCTGGTAGGAGGCTACGAAGGCGTCCTTAAAGCCCATATTTACAAGCTCATCCCTGAACTTGCGGGCCTCATCGAGGGTTTCGAAGTTCCCAAGGGAGTAGGCGTAGAAAGGATTGTTCTTGACCAGGAGCGTATTGGTAAGCGCTTCAGGCGCCAGGTTGAAGTTCTTGTCCACGAAGGCCTTGACCTGCACGGAATAGATCTTTTCCTTCTCCAGGAACTCCTTGGCAAGGTAAAATTCCCGGACAAGGCTGAGCTCTTCGTTCTGCCTGCTAAGACTGCCAATCCTGCGGTTAAGGGCCTCGAGGCTGTCCATGACACCGGCGTATTGCGTGGCCTTTGGCCCGGAACTCAACCCCATGCTGAAGGAAGTTATGGCAAGGGCTGCAATGAGGAACAGGACGGTGATCGCAGCGAAAATGTTGCGCTGAATCCCCTTTCTTTTGAGCTCCTGGTTCTTGTGCTTGATCTGGTCGAGCAGGCGTTCGTTGATTATCTGGGCCTTGTCGATGTCCTTATGCAACTCGAGCAGGTCGCTTTCTTCGATGAATGGCATATGCGGGGACTTAATTTTCTGTCAGCTAAAGTAACTAAAATGCACTGATTGGGCAAAATAGAATTGGGGGACCTCCGTCCCATCAAAAGCGGCACCCGGGAGCTGGAGGGTCCTCCCCCCTATTTCCGCCCAGGCAGGTAAATTCCGTCGGGGCGGATTTCGATCCGTCGTTCCCTGTAAAGGATGCCAACCCCCCTTTTGAAAACCTTCTTACTCATTTGCAGCTGCTGCTGAATCTCCCCGGGATCCGACTTGTCGTGCAGGGGCAGGTATCCGCCGGCCGTATTTAGTTCGGCGAAAATCCGCTCGGCGGCAGGTTCCAGTTTGCGATACCCCACCGGCTCAAGGACGATATCCAGTTTGCGGTCCGGGCGGATGGCCTTGACGTATCCGGTCAGGGCGGAACCCACCCCGATGCGCTGGTGCACCTGGTCGCGGAAGAGAAGGCCCTTATGCCTGTCCTGGACCACCACCCCGAACCCCAGGGGCGTTTCACTGTACACCAGGAGGGGAACCTGCTGGCCTTCTTTTACCGTCAGGGACTCGTTGTCCAGAAAACGGTCCAGGCGGGCCGATCCCACAAGCCTCGAGGACTTGGGATCCAGGTAGCAAAAGACCACGTGCACCTCACCCTCCTTCATCTGAACGGGCTGCTCGCGGAAGGGCACCAGGAGGTGCTTCTCCAGGCCCCAGTCCATAAAGGCCCCGAATTTGTTTACCTCCACAACCTTCAGGGGCGCAAAGGAATCCCGGAGTATAGCGGGTGTCAGGGTCGTTGCCACCGGGCGCTGTTCGTGGTCCAGGTAACAGAACACCTCAAGGGAATCCCCCACCTCACTCCCTTCGGGTACATATTTCAGCGGAAGCAGGATTTCGGCCTCCTCCCCGCTCCCGAGAAAAAGGCCCACCCGGGTATCCCTCAATACGGTCAGGGTGTTGTACTTGCCCAATTCGATCATAATGCAGCAGGTGTTCCCGGGGCCCGGACACGGGGATTGGCCCGGGTCGTGTTATTTGTATACCCCCTCCTTCTTAAAGCGCCGAGCCAGGATGTAATAGACCACGGCCCGGTATTTATTCCGTTCGGCAGACCCGTACTCCCGGATCACCTCTTTGATCGCATGCATCAGGTGGGGGCCGTCCGGAAGGCCGAGCTTTTTAATGAGGAAATTATTTTTGACTGTTTCCAGTTCTGACGCATCACTGGCGGAAATAAGGGAGGCGTCGCGCTTATAAATCGCTGGGCCAAGGCCGGTTACCACCTTGTCCAGGAATTCCATGTCGGGGGTTTCAGAGAATTTTTCCCTGATGTCTGCAGCGTACTGCACTATAAGTTCTTCTTTTTTCATGCTCATCAGTCTGGTTAATCAAAGGTCTTTTGGAAGGGCCGAAGATAGAAAATCAAAATAGCCCAACAAAACGGTGTCGTTCAGTTCCCGGGGAGTTTTTACTTCCAGCAACACAGGGGATGCAGAAGGTTCGAAGAAGGTCTCAAGCACGCGGCTGAGGCCCTGAAGGGTTTCCGCACAGCAATACCCGAAGCCATAGGCCCGGCAGAGCGCTTTGACCGACCGGTGCTGTACGGTTTCAAAATAGGTCTCAAAATCCCGGGTATCCGACTTTCCGGGCAGGATGCGAAAGATCCCGCCGCCGCCGTTATTGATGACGATGATCCGGAAATCCGGCCTCAGGTAGTTATTCCAGAGCCCGTTGATGTCGTAAAAGAAACTGAGGTCCCCGGTGATCAGCAGGGTGGGGTTTTTGGAATTGACGGCCGCCCCTACCGCCGTCGAGGTGCTGCCTTCGATCCCGCTGGTGCCCCGGTTGCAAAAAACGGGGTTCGCATCGGACATCTCGAAGAGCTGGGAATACCGGACGGTAGAGCTGTTGGCCAGCTGGACCAGGATTCCCCCGGGGAGCTGGCTCAGGATCTGAGAAAAGGCCACAAAGTCCGTAAAGGGGACCCTTTTCAGGTATTGCCCCCTAAGGTGCCGGAAGGAATCCATCATCTGAAGCCACGGCGCGTTAAAATGGGATGCCCCCAATTGTCCCGCTCCCAGCAACCCCGTCAGGAATTCCGCAGGGGGCAGCTCGATATGCCGGGTGAGGCAATAATAGGTGTCCGGGGCGTCGTAGGGATCGATGTGCCAGTGTGCCTGAGGGGGATACCGCCTCAGAAACTGTTTTACTTTTTTGGAGACGACCATGCCCCCGAGGGTCAGCAGGACCTGAGGCCTGAGCGCCTCAAAGAATTCCGACGCCTTTTCGGACTTCTCTATCGGTGCCAGGAGGCTGTCGATACTCGAAAGGAACCCGGGGTGGTGGATATTGGAAGTGGTCTCCGTGAAGACGAGCACGGACGGGTCACGGCCCAATTCTGACAATACCTTCACGGGAATCCGGCCGGGGGGCATTGCGCCGATGAGCACCATTTTGCGGGTGGCGGCTTCCCATTGCTCCCTCAGGGGTTCCCAGTTCCGGTCATCGGGTTCGCCCGGGTCTTCTTCCGACGGACGGGGATGGACCGGCGGTACCTCCTGCATGCCGTACAGGGGTTCCTCGAAGGGGGCATTCAGGTGAACCGGGAGCCGCTGGCGCCTGGCGGTTTGGATCGCCTTGCCAATGGCCCGCTCGTTCCCGGCCTGCAGTTCCTTCTGCAAGGTGTCCACTTGTTCCGGAGTCTCCGGCCTGTCCTTACCCGCCCACCGGATCGCCTCCCTGGCGTGGGTCACGTCCTGGGACAGGGACGCCTGAAACCCGATATGTTTGTCAAAAACGCCATCCTGCCGGATGGTCTGTCCGTCCCCAATGTCTATCTTATAGGCCGGACGGTCCGCTGAGAGCACCAGCAAGGGGATCCTGCTGTAATAGCCTTCGGCCACGGCGGGATAATAGTTCAGCAGGGCGCTGCCCGAGGTGCACACCAGGACGGTCGGATCCCCGCTTTGCTGGCTGAGGCCCAGGGCAAAAAAAGCGGCACTCCGTTCGTCCACAATGCTGAAGCACTCAAAAAAAGGGTCAGCGGTAAAGGCGAGGGTCAGGGGGGCATTCCTCGAACCCGGAGAGATGACCACCTGCTTCAATCCATTGGTTTTGCAGAGGCTAACGAGGGTATGGGCAAGCGGGATACGGGAATACATCATAGGGACTACAAAAATAGCCCGGTTTACATTCTTACCCAATGGGTTTTCAGGAATATTCGAGCAGGGAGAGCATGGTGGTGCTTTTTTGCTGGGTCTCCTCCCATTCGGAAACCGCTTCTGATTCCGCGGTAATGCCCCCTCCCACATAAATATGCGCCCGGCCATTGCGAATTTGCATACACCTCAGATTGACGTAGAATTCAAAACTGTCCGGGCCATCCAAACCTACTTCCCCGAGGTATCCGGTATAGTATTCACGGTTGTAATTCTCGTACTGCCCTATGAATGAGAGCGCCTCCTGTTTCGGAAGGCCGCAAACGGCCGGGGTCGGATGGAGGCTCTTTAATAGTTCCGGGGCTTTGGCAGGGGACAGCTCAGCGCGGATGACCGTCCCCAGGTGCCACAGTTCACCGGCCCGGATGTCCCTGACGGGGGACGCTTCCACCCTGAGGTTCTGCGCACGGATCCTCTCGAGGATGTAATCGGCAACAACCTGTTGCTCATGTCGCTCTTTGTCCGTCCATCGGTAGCGTTTTTCTGAGGGATCCCCGCTGCGCGTCCCCGCCAGGGCTATGGTCTGCCCGATCCCTGACCTGGATTTCAGCAGTACTTCCGGGGTGGCCCCCATCCAGGTTCCGGCATCAGGGTGGTGGAACAGGTAGGTGAAGGCATCCGGGTAGGCCTGTATCATTGTTGCGGCTGCAGACAGGACTTCTGACGTCATGGGGACGGAAAACCTGCGGCTGACCACTACTTTTTCAAGGGTCCCCTCCCGTATGCTCCTCTTTGCCTCGTTGACGAGGTGAAGGTGGATTTCCCTGCCCGAGGGGTTTGCGACAGGTTGTGGCCGGGGAAGCCGGCCTTTCCCCTCTTTATGGTTGCACTGGTATACCTTATCGGGCCTCAGGTACACCAGGGGGGCCGCTCCCGTTTGAAACGGTGCCATGACGAAGCCGGGGCGGCCGGGGTCCCACGCGCTGAATAAATTCCTGTCGGTCTGCAACAAGGCCATAAGGAAATGGGCTCCGGGTTTTTTGTAAAGCACGAAAGGCAGGTTCCGGCGGTAGTGTTCCTCCAGAATCCCGAACAGGGCTTTCCGCTTTTTCCTACTTGGCGATGGCAATCGTGGTGAGTTTGCACAATGAAATCAATTCCCCGGCATCGTCGGTGACCCGGATTTCCCATAACTGCAGGGTGCGCCCTTTGTGAACCAGGGAGGCAACAGCGGTAACAAACCCCTCCCGGACACTCCGGACATGGTTGGCCGCAATCTCAATTCCCCGAACGGATAGTTTTTCGGCATCCATAAAAACATAGGAGGCCGCACTCGCCACACTTTCGGCAAGGGCCACCGTGGCACCCCCGTGGAGGATGCCATCGGGCTGGTGTACTTTGGGGCTGACCGGCATCCGGGCAGTGAGAAAATTCTCCCCCACATCGGTATATTCGATTTCGAGGGTTTCCATCAGGGTGTTTTTGCAGATTGAATTGCACACCTGAAGAATTTTTTCTTTGTATTCCTGCATGCTTTCAACTTGCTCCTTCATGTCCGCTCTTCTCGTGAAGCAAGGCCGCCTAGATAAGCCTACCATTATTGGTTCACGGTTCACCCCAGGGGCTCTGACCAACTCCCCCCTCCACTTGCCGCCAGGCATCCGTGCTGCCTTTTGGAGGCCCCAACCTACACTTCTGACTAC
>CAZUZE010000129.1:3319-6459 GCA_964624565.1 uncultured Robiginitalea sp. | reverse complement strand
CGCCTTGTCGGTATCCGTCTGGTCCAGGGAATACCGAGGGGAAAGGAGAAAATAACTCTTGGCCCCCAGGAACGCCGCCTCCGGGGCCTTGTCACTCCTCTGGTAGGACTTCAGAAAGCGTTCGAACTGATAGCCCGCGAAATTATAATCCCCGATCTGGTAATAGCTGTCTGCCAGGAAGTACATTACCCGCTCCCCCTGGGGTTTTCCCACGAACTGGGGGGCGATCTGTTCAAAGAGGCGGTTCGCCTTCTTGAAATCCCCTTCGTCATACATTTTCTGGGCGTACTCGTACTTCCGGGTCACGTCCGTATCCTTCAGGACTTTCTGGTATTCGCTGCATGCAACTGCCGAGAAACCCAAAAAAAGGAGCAATCCGTACCGGGCTATTTTCCAAAACATTGCGCAAAAATAGGTATAATTAACGGAATATGAAATTGAAACCGTGTGGTGAATTAACGGATTTACTGCTCCCGGCTCCGGATTTTGCCCAAACTTTAACACCAATTTACAAAACTGCCAGGGGGGACTTCAGGTAGGCCCTGATCTCCTCCGCCAATTCGCCCGACAGGGCCACCAAGGGAAGCCGGACCGCGGAAGTGCAGATTCCCCTGGCTTCGAGCAGCCCTTTGATGCCGGCGGGGTTCCCCTCCCTGAAAATCAGGTCCACCAAAGGTTGCAGCCGGGTGTGCCACTCCATGGCGGCAGGCCGGTCCCCTTCCATGGCCAATCGGATCATGCCCGAGAAGCTATCCGGGATTCCCTGTCCGAGGACCGAAATCACCCCGGCACCGCCCCCGAGGATCACGGGCACCGCGTTGAGGTCGTCCCCTGACAACACCAAAAAGTCCTCCGGCGCGCTGTCCAGCAGGGTTTGTATCTGCCCGAGGTCCCCGCTGGCCTCCTTGATGCCGACGATGTTTTCAAAATCCTTTGCCAAACGCAGCACCGTCTGCGGGAGCATGTTGCTGCCGGTGCGGGAAGGCACATTGTAGAGGAGCAGCGGCAGGGGACTCGCCTCTGACAACGCCCTGAAATGACGGTAGATCCCCTCCTGGGTGGGCCGGTTGTAGTAAGGCGAAACCGACAGGACCGCACAGTAGCCCCCCAGGTCGGTTTCCCGGAGTTCCCCGGCCACCGCCAGGGTGTTATTCCCTCCGACCCCGGCTACCAGCGGCACCCTGCCCCCTGCACAACGGGCCACTGCCTGCAGGACCTGGCGCTTTTCCCCCGTGCTGAGGGTTGCCGATTCGCCTGTGGTCCCCAGGACGACAAGATAATCCACCCCGCCTTCAACGACATGGGATACAAGGCGCTCAAGGGCCTGGAAGTCGACACTGAGGTCTGATTTGAAAGGGGTTATCAGGGCTACCCCGGTACCTTTTAACTGCTCCATCATGACAGTAGTTTCAATAAAACCAGGTATTTTTTGACCTCAACCCTGAAGGTTTCAAAATCGGATAGCGGGCTTTCCAGGATCAGGTCGTTATAAGCCGGATCCACACCGGCAAAGCCAATCCGGAGGGCTGCACGTGTCTTGATGCTCATAAGGTGCAGCAAAAGCCTGGGCTGGTCAAAATAGTTGATCAGCACATCGTAGTCCCTGCTGAGGAATTCCAGCGCATAGCTGTTTTCAATGGCGCCCTTCCACCCCAGGTCCTTATCGGAAAAAACGGGGGTGGCATAGGGGGAGTTCTTGTCGTAATACGCGCGGTACCCAATGATTTTGACGGTATTGGACTTCAGGCCCAGGTCCTCTACGAGGTCAAAGAACCGATCGTCCTGCCCAAAGGATTCCAGGTCCGCAATGATGCCCAGGGAATGGATCCCCGGCTTGCGCGCAAGGGCCAGGGGGGGACGTTTTAATTCCTTTTGAAGGTATTTTGTTCCCGATTTGTGTTTAAATTTGTCCTTTAGGCCTTTAAAAACCATTCCTGTTTGAGGTTTAAAACAAAGGTAACTGAATTCCCTCCAAAAGAAAGAAAGCATAAACCGGGTGAAGCGAATATTTTTTCAACTTTTTGTTGTATTCATAACAGTTATTGGATTTTGGGCCTGCAAAGAGGGGGCGCCTTACCGAACGAGCCTTCAGGCACGGCAGATCCCCATCGATAGCACCCTCCGGCAGGACGACTCTGTGGATGCTTTTATCGCGCCCTACCGGAACCGTCTCAATGAAGTGCTGGACGCCCCCCTGGCGTACGCCCCCTGGGACCTTACCAAGACCGAAGGCGACCGGAACACCCCCCTGGGCAACCTTCTGGCCGACATCCTGCTGGAGCGGGCCAACGCCGTTTTCCAGCTCCGTGAAAACAAGGCAGTGGACCTGTCCGTGTTAAAC
Source organism: uncultured Robiginitalea sp. (assembly GCA_964624565.1). GTDB lineage: Bacteria > Bacteroidota > Bacteroidia > Flavobacteriales > Flavobacteriaceae > Robiginitalea. The sequence goes on along the minus strand of CAZUZE010000129.1, from coordinate 4,118 downwards.
CATGGGGGAATGCGCAGCGATATCTCCCGTGGGCCGGTCTCCGAGCGGACGGCCTATCAGGTGATGCCCTTTGAAAACGGCCTTGTGGTTATCGGGGTGAAGGGGAACACCCTGATGCGGATGGTGGACTTCCTGGCCTCGGCCACGAGGCCCCATGCCATTGCCGGCATGGAAATCGTCCTCACGCCCGACGGGGGCGTAAAATCGGCCCGGGTCGGCGGAAAGGCAATCGATACGGCCCGCACCTATTATGTGGCGACTTCAGATTACCTCATAGGAGGGGGTGACGGGATGGACTTTTTCGCCGACAGGGTCAGCCTTTTTAACACGGATTACACCATCCGAAATGCCATGGTGGACTACCTGAGGGAGCAAGACACCCTCAGGGCCCGAATCGACAACAGGTTTATCCAATTGACCGAGGAATGAACAGGAGGAATTTTGTAAAGACAGGCGCCCTTGGGGCCACTGCCGTGGGCCTGGGCCTCCAGGCCTGCAGCACGCCTTCCCCGAAACGTATTACGATCCTGCATACCAACGATGTGCACAGCCACATCGATCCGTTCCCGCCGGGCCATACCCGTTTCCCAAACATGGGCGGCGCTGCAAGGCGGGCGTCCCTGATCGCTTCCATCCGGAACGAAAACCCCAATACGCTCCTGCTGGATGCCGGGGATATTTTCCAGGGAACCCCTTACTTCAATTTCTACGGGGGGGAGCTGGAGTACCGGCTCATGAACCGCATGGGGTATGACGCTGCCACCCTTGGCAACCACGATTTTGACAATGGCCTGCAGGG
>CAZUZE010000129.1:0-3219 GCA_964624565.1 uncultured Robiginitalea sp. | reverse complement strand
AGGGAAGAAGAACGGTGCGACCTGGTCATCTGCCTTTCCCACCTGGGGCATGCCTATGAAGACCCGCAACGGGTCAGCGACCAGGTCCTGGCCTCCAGGACCGCCGGTATCGACCTGATCATCGGAGGGCATACCCATACCTTCATGGACGAGGCTGAGAAGGCCGTAAACAAGGCTGGCAAAACCGTACTGATCCAGCAGGTAGGCTGTTACGGGGTGCGGCTCGGAAGGGTGGACTTTGAACTCTATCCCGATGGGGCAGCAGCAGCCAGGGGAACCGCCCTGAGCATCTAAAGGGCCACAGGCTGTTGCGTTGCCCACGGGGAATCTTTCCTCCCCCTGCGGGATACGGGCCCGGGACTGCGCTCATTGTCGTTTCGCTTCAGGCACCGGCAGGGTCCTCTCCCCCGGATTGCAGCATTTGAAGGAATTCCTCTTCCGTGATGATCGCCACCCCGTTGCTCTCTGCTTTTTCCCGCTTGCTCGGACCCATATTCTCGCCGGCAACCAGGTAGGAGGTCTTTGACGAAACCGAGGAGGCGACCTTGCCCCCATTGTCCTCAATCCGCTTTTTCAGTTCTGTGCGGCTCATCAGGCTGAATACCCCGGATACCACAAAGGTTTTGCCTTTCAGCTTTTCGGTCTGCCCTTCGCGCTCGGCAGGGTCGAGTGCAAAAGTCAGTCCGTGGCGGCGCAGGCGTTCCACAAGCTCCCGGTTGATGGGGTTCCCAAAAAAATGCACCACGCTTCGCGCAATGCGCTGCCCGATTTCATCTACCTGCGTCAACTCCTCTTCCGTGGCGGCCATAAGGGCGTCAATGTCCCCAAAAGCCCTCGCGAGCCTTTTGGCCACGGTTTCTCCCACAAACCGTATCCCTAGGGCAAAAAGGACTTTTTCAAACGGCACTTTCCGGGAGGCGGCAACCCCTTCAAGGAGGTTGTTTACCGATTTTTCGGCCATCCGCTCCAGGGGGAGGAGGTCCTCCCGGGTCAGTTCATACAGGTCTGCATAATTGCGGATCAGCCCCTCTTTGAACAACAATTCCACTGTCTCGCTCCCCATGCCTTCAATATCCATGGCCTTCCGCGAGATAAAATGCTGGATCCTGCCCGTGATCTGAGGCGGGCACCCCGTCTCATTGGGGCAAAAATGCAGGGCTTCTCCGGCTTCACGCACCAGCGGGGTCTGGCATTCAGGGCATCGGGTAATGTAGCTGACCGGCTCACTGCCGGGGGGCCGCTGGCTGAAATCCACAGCCGTAATCTTAGGGATGATCTCCCCCCCTTTTTCCACGAAGACCATATCCCCCTCGCGCACATCCAGGCGGGCGATCTGGTCCGCATTGTGGAGGCTCGCCCGTTTGACCGTCGTGCCGGCAAGCAAAACGGGCTCCAGGTTGGCCACGGGGGTTATGGCCCCGGTCCGGCCCACCTGATAGCTGATATAAAGCAGGCGGGTTAAGGCCTGTTCGGATTTAAACTTATAGGCGATGGCCCAGCGGGGAGATTTGGCCGTATACCCGAGTTCTTCCTGCAGGTGCATTTCATTGACCTTGATGACCACCCCATCCGTTTCATAGGGCAGGTCGTGCCGGTGGGTTTCCCAGTATTCGACGAACTCGAGCACTTCTTCCATGGAGGAGCAGACCCGGGCGGTATCGGGTACCTTAAACCCCAGCTCCCGGGCGGTTTCCAGGAACTCGCCCTGGGTGGCCAGCGGCAGTGAATTTCCCGCGACCCCGTAAACCAGGCAGTCAAGCGGCCGCTCGGCAACCAGGCTGCTGTCCTGCAACTTCAGGCTGCCGGAGGCCGTGTTCCTAGGGTTCATATAGGGGTCTTCCCCGCTCTCCAACCGCTCCCTGTTCATTTTGGCAAACCCCTCAAGGGGGAGGATCACTTCGCCCCGGAACTCAACGCGCCCGGGAAATGGTTTTTTCAACCTGAGAGGAACCGAGCGGATGGTGCGGATGTTCGCGGTGACGTCGTCCCCCTGAATGCCGTCCCCCCGGGTAACGGCCCGGATGAGGGTACCGTCCTGATAGGTAAGGCTGATCGAGGCCCCATCGTATTTGAGCTCACAGGTAAAGCTGAGCGCGACCCTGCCCAGGACGCGCTGTATCCGGCCTTCCCACTCGCCCAGTTCCTCCCGCGAATAGGAATTGTCCAGGGAATACATAGGGGTGTCGTGGCGAACGGTCTCAAAATTTTTGGTCACCCCTCCCCCGACGCGCTGTGTGGGCGAGGCAGGGTCGTAAAATTCCGGGTGGGCCGCCTCGAGTGCCTGCAGCCGTTTTAATTTCATATCAAACTCAAAATCACTGATCTGCGGCTGGTCAAGGACATAATAGCTGTAATTGTGTTGCTGCAGTTCCTCGCGCAGTGATTCGATCTCCCTGCCTATATCGGTCATGTGTTTCCTTTGTTTAAATTGATTCCTTTTTCAGGCTGACCCCGGCGGATGCCACGTACAAACCGGTCTTTGTCAAAAATATCCTTTTTTACCTCAACCCGGGCATAGCCCCGATCCTCCAGGAGCCTCCCCACGGCCTGGGCATATCGCTCATGGGTTTCCAGAAAGATCCAACCCCCGCTTTTCAGGTGTGTGTCCGCAAACTCACACAGGTGCCGGTAGAATAGCAACGGGTCTTCGTCAGGCACAAAGAGCGCCAGATGGGGTTCGGAAAAACGCACGTGCTTCTGCATGGCAGCGGCCTCTGAAAGGGGAACGTAGGGCGGATTGGAGGCGATCGCGTCAAATTCGGCAAGGCCGGGCGCCGGATTTCGCACATCGCCCTGAACGAAGCTCACCTGCAGGCCCTGCAGTTCCGCATTATGGCGCGCAATTTGCAAAGCGGCATGCGATATATCCAAACCAATCACCTCTGAATCAGGTAAATATTTCTTTACTCCTAAAGCGATACATCCGCTTCCGGTACCTACGTCCAGAATGCGTGTACCGGTTGCCCGGTCCCGGAACTGCCCGGTGATCCAGGCGACCAGTTCCTCTGTTTCGGGTCGCGGGATCAGCACGTCCGGGCCTACCCGGAGCTGCATTCCCATAAAATAGGCGTGTCCGAGTATGTGCTGCACGGGGCGATGCGCCTTCAGTCCCTCCAGGGCCCTTAAAAGTTGGGATGCCCCGGCCGTATCGAGTTTCTTTTCCGGTTCCATGGCCAGGACCGTCCTTGGAAATCCAAAGTAGTCTTCAATGAGCAGGTA
>CAZUZE010000128.1:5451-6511 GCA_964624565.1 uncultured Robiginitalea sp. | reverse complement strand
TTTCCCTGGGGGTAATTCCCGGATACGGGGGTACCCAGCGCCTTCCCATGCTCATCGGAAAAGGAAGGGCGATGGAGATGATCCTGACCGGGGGCATGATCAAAGCCGGGAAAGCCCTGGAATACGGGTTGGTCAACCATGTAACTTCGCCCGAAGAGCTGCTGGATTTTTGCCGGGAGCTGGCCGGGCAGATCGCCAAAAATTCGCCTGTGGCCATTTCCTATGCAATAAAAGCCGTGAATGCGGGTTTTAGTAGTAGCAAATCCGGGTTTCAGGCTGAAATAGACGCCTTTGGCGCCTGTTTCGGGACTGAGGATTTCAGGGAGGGAACCGGCGCATTCCTGGAAAAGCGCGCCCCTGATTTCCCCGGGGCCTGACCCCCTAATCAAACACTCATGCTTCGGATCCTTTGCCTGATGGCAGGCCTTTTGGCATTCTGGACTTCCCAGGGACAGGAAATGCCCCTGCAGTATCAGTTCGGAGAAAAATATAAAGATCGGTATAAATATTCCAACCTCCTGTCCTTCACGGAGACCGTATCCTCGGACAAGATCCTTGTCAGGGGTTATTACTCCGGGCTATTGGTGCGTCCAAAGGGCTACCTGATAGAAAGATACAATTCCAGCCTCGACTTGTTGGAGGAATATAACTACAAGTACAACAAAGGTGATTTTGTGCACGGATTTATGTCCAATGATCAAATATACCTTTTGTTTCTGGAATACGACACCGATCGGTTTTCCTATGTCTACAGCATACACCAGAGCCCTGTCGGGAACTATAATTTCACGGTTCGGGAGCTGCTGGCGGTGAAAGCGGATTACGTGGAAGGGGCACTGGAAAAGAACTATTACAACCGCAAATTCAATAATGGCTTCACCACCACGGTTCTTTCAGATCCACAGTCCAGGGCCTTTGCCATAAGCATTTTACACTCCCAGAGCAAGGATCTAAAACACCGGATTCTGGTGTACAACACCAACCTGCAGCAACTCATGGACGTGGATTTTTCCGCACAAAGCGAGGAGAAGAATTTTGCTTTTGAGGAACTGGCAGTGGC
>CAZUZE010000128.1:0-5351 GCA_964624565.1 uncultured Robiginitalea sp. | reverse complement strand
CAGGAGTCCGAGAAGGTCATCAAGAACCTTGTTTTTAAAGGGGCCCATTTCACCGAGGACGGTTCCCTGCTCTTCAATGCGGAGGAATTCTTCATGACCGAGAGCATGCAGGCCGACGCCAGTGGGGGCCGGGTGAAAATCCAGCGCTTCCACCACAACGATATCGTAAGCGCGAAACTGGATCCCGAGGGGAACCTGGTATGGGCACGGAATATCAACAAGACCGAAGTCACCCAGGGCGACGGTGCATACACCTCCTACAGCTCTTATACCAAGGACGGGCACACCTACTTTTTTCTCTGCCTGGCTACCGAGGAGCCCCAGCTTATCGGAAAGGACCGCCTTATCTTTAAACAGGGCTTCAGCCGCAGCCGCAATGTCTTTGTGATCCGCCTGGATCCCGAAGGGACCCTTAGCTATGAGAAAATCATCGACTCGGACCAGGCGCGCCTCCCCCTGATGGTGTCCATCCCCTATGTCGACGCCCGGCACGACCGACTGCTTTTTTACGCCAAGCACGGATCGCGCAAGCAGCTGGTTTCCGTGGAGGTCGGGTCCTGACGCGGCGAAAGGGTCTTTTGCCGCAAACCCCGGAACGTTTTCTTCATAATAAATATCGGCTTTTCAATACTTGGAATAAATCCATATATTTGGAACATGTCCAATAAGGAAGGTTTCGAGAAGGAAGTATTTTGGAAAGGCCGTGGCGCCCAGGGGAGGCTGGATAATCGTTTCGAAAAGTTCCTGCAGGAGGATATTCCCGATTTTTTGGAATACTGCCATCGGGAAGGGGAATCCCAAAAGGTGCGGACGACTTATCAAAAGGTGTTCCCAAAAACCATTGTCAACAAGGTTACGAGCCCGGACGTTGGGATGTCCTACAGTTTAAACCCCTACCAGGGGTGTGAGCATGGCTGTGTCTACTGCTATGCCCGGAATTCCCACGAATACTGGGGGTATGGGCCCGGCATCGATTTTGAGTCGAAGATCCTGGTCAAGGCGCAGGCAGCCTCCCTGCTCGAAGCCCACCTTCGAAGCCCCGGGTGGAAGGCAGCCCCCATTGTCCTTTCCGGCAATACGGACTGTTACCAGCCGGCGGAAAAGCGCTTTGAACTTACCCGGGCCTGCCTGGAGGTTTTTCTGAAGTACCGGCACCCGGTCGGGATCATCACCAAAAATGCCCTGGTCCTCAGGGACCTCGATATCCTGCAGGCCCTGAACCGGGATAACCTGGTCCGGGTTCACATATCGGTCACTTCCCTGGACAAAAGGACGCGCAGCCTTCTGGAGCCCCGGACGGCGACCACCGCCCAGCGGTTAAAAACCATCGAAATCCTCTCAGGGGCTGGGATCCCCGTCAGCGCCATGCTCGCCCCGATCATTCCCGGCCTGAACAGCCATGAGCTATTGCCCCTGGCACAGGCCGTTTCCCGGGCCGGGGCCCGGTCCTTTGGCCTGACGGTTGTACGGCTCAACGGTGCCGTGGGCGAGGTGTTTACCACCTGGATCCAAAAGGCACTTCCGGGGAAGGCGGAGAAAGTCCTCTCACAAATACGGGCCTGCCACGGGGGGAAGCTCAACGACAGCCGGTTTGGGTTGCGGAACAAAGGGGAAGGGGCTGTGGCAGAACAGATACACCATATGGCGCGCATCGCCCGAAAGCGCTATTTCAAGGAGGCGGATGCTCCCCCTTTGAACACCGCCCTGCACCAGCAGTACAAGACAGGGCAGCTCACGCTATTTTAGGGGCTCCGTTATCCGAGCTCCCATCCGCTGCGGTAATTGCCCCGGACCCACTGGTTGGCCATCTCAAAATTGGTCACCCGCATATTGGGACCGTCCCACTGAATTTTGCGACGGCCAGGATAGTCAAATGGATCCCAGTCGCCCAGTTTTTTTCCGGGTTTCAGCGTTTTGTACTGAAAGGCCCGGATCGCGAGATTCCCCATCAGGACAGACTCGGTCAGGGGCCCGGACCGGCTGAAATCGGAAGAGGTGGTCCCCCCGTTCAGGCAGGCGTCGACCCAGTTCTTCTGATGGCCCTCCACATCCCCCTCAATCCTGGGGTATCTGGGCTTGGGCGGATTCAACAAATCCATCATTTCCGAGGGGAGCAGGCGCGCATTCCTGGAATAGACATCGCAGACCATGATCCCTTTCGAGCCGTAAAAAATGGTTCCCCCTCCTGTATCCCCGATGCGTTCGTCGTCTTTGAGTTCGTCCGGAAGGTCCGGCAGAATGCCCCCGTCGTACCAGTTCAGGCGCACTTCGCCGTGTTTTTCGGTATTGAATTTCAGGCGCACGATGGAAGAGGAGGGACAGGAAGCGCTGTAATCCGCTTCGACAAAATCCCCCACCCAATTGGTCGTGCAACTGGCCTCTGCCTCGGTGGGATATCCCAGGTCGAGCACGCTGAAGGGGGTTTCCATGATATGGCAACCCATGTCACCAAGGGCCCCTGTCCCGAAGTCCCACCAGCCCCTCCATTTAAAGGGCAGGTAGGCATCATTGTAGTCGCGCATGGCTGCCGGGCCCAGCCACAGATCCCAGTCCAGGCCTTCCGGAATGGGGTTTTTATCCTTTGGAAGCGGGATTCCCTGGGGCCACACCGGGCGGTTCGTCCAGCAATCCACCCGTTCTATTTCGCCTATGACCCCGGCCTCCACCCATTCCCTTGCAATACGGCTGTCATCGCTGGAAGCCCCCTGGTTGCCCATTTGGGTGACAATGCCCATTTCCCTGGCTACCTGGGTCATCAAACGGGCTTCACGGATATTGTGTGTCAGGGGCTTTTCGACATAGGCGTGTTTTTTCTCCCTCATAAAGGGAAGGGCAATGCTCGCATGGGTGTGGTCCGGGGTCGCGACCATAATGGCGTCGATTTCGCCCAGGTGGTTGTCGAAAACCTTCCGGAAGTCCTTGTATTTTGATGCCTTGCCGTATTTTTTGAAATTCCCCGACGCCCGCCGTTCATCCACATCGCACAGGGCGACATACTTCACCCTGTTTGTAGCATTAAGACCCTGCATTACGCCATTTCCCCTGCCCCCGACGCCAAAAGCCGCAACATAGAGGGTGTCACTGGGGGGTATGTGGCTTTTCCCCAGGACATAACTGGGAACAATGCTGAAAGCTGCCGTACTCGCGGCCGCATTTTTAAGGAAGGCTCTTCTGCGCATGAAGGATAAGGTTTAAATGATTTTGACCCGAAAAAGATACGAAAATCCCCGGGAGTTCATGCGGTACCATTCCATTCCCCATAGAACTCCTTTAGAAAATCCAGCATGTACTGATGTCGCCTTTCGGCCAGTTTTTTCCCGGTCCGGGTGCGCATCAGGTCCTTTAGCAGGAGGAGTTTCTCGTAAAAGTGGTTGATGGTGGGCCCGGTATTTTTTTTGTACGCCTCTTTGTCCATTCCGGGATTTGGGGCAATCTCCGGGTCATAGAGGGTGCGGCCCGCAAATCCGCCGTAATTGAATGCCCGCGCGATCCCTATAGCCCCCATGGCGTCCAGCCGGTCCGCATCCTGTACAACCCGGAGTTCGATGGAATCGAAGGCGCGCTTCTCTTTGTCCAGGCTGTTCTTAAAGGACATAGTGCGTATGATGCGCACAACATGGTCGCACTGTCCTTTTGAAATCCCGAGTTCCCGCATAAAGGCCCGCGCCTTCCGCGGGCCGATTTCCTCATCCCCGTTGTGGAATTTGGAATCCGCTATGTCGTGCAGCAGGGCCGCCAGGCTGACCACGAGCAGGTCCGTTTTTTCGTCTTTGGCGATCTGCAGGGTATTGCGGAACACGCGCTGGATGTGAAACCAGTCATGGCCTCCTTCTGAATCCTCCAATTCCTTGCGGACATATTCGATCGTTTTTTCGATGATCTCGGCGTCGTTCATCTGCTGGGGAGTATGGCAGAGGCAATGGTGGCCTCTATTTCTTTTAGTTTTTCATCAGTGCAATCGGCGGCCGGCACCGGCGGGTGGATCGTAAACTCGAGCCTGGCCCCAAGGCCGTACGGGAATTTCCCGAAACGCAGCAATTTCCAGGAGTTGTTGATGCTGATCGGGATAATCTGGGCAGAGGGGGCAGCATTTATCAGGGCCTTCAGGCCAATGGTCCGGAAGGGTTTGGGCTGTCCGTCCCTGCTGCGGGTGCCTTCGGGAAAGATGACGGCACTGCGTCCGGTTTCTTCGACATAGGTCCCCAGGCCCCTGATCGCCATCAGGGATTGTCTGCGGTCCTTGCGGTCGATCAGGACAGACCCACCGTGCCTGAGGTTATAGGAAACGCTTGGAATCCCGCGGCCCAGCTCTTTCTTGCTGACGAACTTAGGGTGTAATTTCCGCAGTTTCCAGATTATGGGGGGAATGTCATACATGCTCTGGTGGTTTGCCACGATGATGGCGGGGCCTTTTTCGGGCAGGAGTTCCATTTGCCGGAACCGGTACCGGGTGCCCAGTAAATGCGTACAGCGCATAAGGCACAGGTTGAGGATGCTCACGCTTTTTTTGTGGGCCTCGTATCCGAAGACATTCAGGCAGACCCACTGGATTGGGTGAAAGACCACAAGGGTCAGGCCAAAAATCAGGAGGTACACCGCCGAAATCGGATAGGAAATGAATCGTTCCATGCCTTCAAAAATAAAAAACCGCCTGTAATCAGGCGGTTTAAATTCAACTTCCTGCGTTCGGATGCCCCTAACAGTATTCGTCAAAGGCCTGTACCAGGTTTTCGGCGATCATTTCAGCCGGACGGCCTTCGATATGGTGCCTTTCGATCATATGCACGAGTTCCCCATCCTTGAACAGGGCCATGCTCGGGGAGGAAGGCGGGAAAGGGACCATGAGGTTCCTCGCTGCATCGACGGCCTCCCGGTCCACCCCTGCAAAAACGGTGACGAGCCGTTCGGGGGTTTTGGCATTGCGAAGGCTCATTTTTGCGGCGGGGCGGGCATTGGCCGCGGCACATCCGCAAACCGAGTTCACGACTACCAGGGTGGTTCCTTCGCTCTTTATGGCATTTTCGACGGCCTCGGCCGTGTACAGCTCCTCAAATCCGGCTGAGGCCAGATCATCGCGCATCGGTTTTACTAACTCTGCTGGGTACATAGCTATTTTGTTTTTAAGTGTCCTGCAAATGTACAAAGATCACGAGAATTTTCAGGGGTCCGCGAAAGGGAAGGGCCCATGGGCGAATCGGGGTGAATCTTCTATCTTTGCGCAAAATTTGTCAGAATGATCAAATGGGTCGCCGCCATCCTGGGCTATTTGTTGTTTCGGTTGCCGGGGGCGCTGCTCGGGTTTTTCCTCGGCAGCATGGTCGACGGCATGGGGGAGCGTGGCGGAAGGGTTT
>CAZUZE010000127.1:0-6525 GCA_964624565.1 uncultured Robiginitalea sp. | reverse complement strand
TCGCTTCCAATCTGCGAGAGTGTGACTGCAAGGTTCTCCAGTTTTCTATGCAGGCGGTGGGCGTTCCAACGGTCGGTTCCTTCCGGGGTCCGATCGTCATCAAGGGTCAGGGAGTCGTTGTGGGTGTCGAAAAGGTTTTCCAGGTTGTAAAAGGCCACGGTGCGAATCAGGTATTGCGCTTTATCCGCTTCCTGGGACAAGAGGGGCGTGATCAGGCATGTCAGGATCAGGGCAAGGGCAAAGCGGGCTTCCATACGAGGTGCTTTTTTTCAAATCTATGCCGGCGCGCTGCAAGGACAGTGCACAGCAGCATGGGTACTTTGCCCAATTCAATCAACTCGCAGCCGTATGCCAGGATTCAGGTCTTTCATGGGGTTCCTCTTTGTGGGGCCCTTCTTTTTTGCCGGCTGTATTTTGTCGGCACAGGAAGTGGGGCTGAGGGGACAGGTGGTGGACCGGCAAAACGGCAGGGCCCTGGAAGGGGTCCGTGTGGTGCTCGAAGGAGCGTCGGCGGTTGTTTTCACGGATTCCCGGGGAAGGTTCGACATTCGGATTGCATCGCCCGCGGATTCCCTGCGATGCCGGTTTGACCACGAGGGGTACCACCCGAGGGAATTCCACCCGCTGTCCCTGTCCCGGGACCTCGACCTGGGGCTGGTGCACCTGGAGCAGGAGCTGGAATTCGGGCCCGGTGAAACAGCGATTTCCCTTAGCGAATCGGACGTCTTTGAAGAGGATGTTTTTCAGGGCACTTCGGGCTTTCTCCACGCCGGCCGGGATGTCTTCCTGAACCGGGCCGCCTTTGACTTCAGTCCTGCATTTTTCAGGTTGCGGGGTTTGGACAACAGGAACGCTGCCGTGTATCTGAACGGGATCCCCGTGAACCGGTTTTCCGATGGGCGGCCTCAGTGGAATTCCTGGGGCGGCCTCAACGATGTGACCCGAAACCCTGAGTACCACATGGGCCTGGAGCCCGTAGAGGCGGGGATGGGCGGGGTGACGGGGACCACGCTGATGGAAATCAGTCCCGTATCGGTACGGGAAGGATTCCGCCTGACCATGAGTGCTGCCAACCGGAATTATGCCGGAAGGCTGATGGCGACCTACAATTCGGGCCTCGGCAGGAACGGTTGGGGCTTTATGACCTCCCTTTCAACCCGGAGGGCTGCCGAAGGATATATGGAGGGGACCCCCTACGCCGCCTTTTCCGTTCTGGGGGCATTGATGTACCGGCCGAACCAGCATCACGAAATCAGCCTGGTCGGGGTCTATGCCTCCAACCTGAGGGGCAGGTCCTCGGCCCTGACCGGGGAATTGCTCAGCCTTGGGGGCCGGGCATACAATCCTTACTGGGGCTATCAGGAAGGTAATATCCGGAATTCCCGCATGCGTTACATCGCGGAGCCCTTCGCAATCCTGAGGTACCGCCATACGGCCCGGGATTTCAGGTATACAGCGGCACTTGGATACCGCCAGGGAATGCAGTACCGGACCCGCCTGGCATATTTCAATGCCCCGAACCCCGATCCGGCCTATTACAGGAACCTTCCCAGTTTCTATTTCAACAACCCTGTGGGCCCGAACCTGATCAGTGCGGCGGCCGCCAGGGAAGGCTTCCTGAGTACCCCCCAGGTCGACTGGGGCTCCCTTTATGAGGTCAACCAGCTCAATTCCCTGGGGAAGGCCTCCTATATCCTGCAGGCAGATTGCAGTGAGGAAGCGCAGTTTACCGCCAATACCTATGGGGCCTGGGACGTTGACAGGACCTGGAAGGTCAGGGGCGGGATCCTTTTTCAAAACTCGAAAAGCAGTGAATACGGACGCCTCGACGACCTTCTGGGTGCTTCCTTTCACGAGGACGCGGACCCCTTCAGCCAGACCCGGAATGATGTTGGCGGGAGCCCGCGAAAGGAAACCGGGGACCGGATCGGGCACGATTATGCCATAGGGGTGCGCCAGTGGCAGGCCTTTGCGGGCCTGGAGGCTTCCGGGGGGAAATGGAATGCCTATTTGTACGGGCAGTACGGGGCAACCCGGTATCAGAGGACAGGCGCCTTCCTCAATGAGAAGTACCCGGAGGCTTCTATGGGCCCCGGAAAACCTCAAGAATTTGCGGATCATGCTCTTAAATGGGGAGGTGACGGCCAGATAACGGGCCGGCACTGGCTCCGCTTCCGCGGTGCCTATCTCAGGCGTCCCCCTGTACTGAGAAACACCTTTGTCAACCCGAGGGAGCGGCACGGAATTGTCCCGAACCTCGCCCCGGAGACGCTCAGTTCCGCAGAGGTGTCTTATTTTTTGAGGGGTATGAACCTGACTTCCCGCCTGACAGGCTATTACACCCGGATCATGGACCAGGCCCGGGTGAATTTCTTCTTTTCCGACACGGGCTACGGATCTGCTTTTGTACAGGAGGTCACCTCGGGCCTGGATGTCCTTCACAAAGGCCTTGAATTGGGCCTTGAACTGGACCTGGGCCCCTCCGTCCAACTGAGCGCCGTTGCGGCCCTGGGGGATTTCAGGTATGCCAGCGACCCGGATGTCGACTTGTATTTCCTGCCCGGGGATGCGCCAGGGGATCTCAGGGAACCTTCCGGGAATGTATCCCTGGGCCCTGCAGCCCTTAAGGGAAGAAATGCCCCGGCCGGACCCTCCCGTGCCCTTGGCCTCGGGATGCACTATCGGGGACGTGCCTACTGGTGGGTGGGGACGACCCTGAGCTTTCTCTCCCACCAGTACCCCTCACCCGCCTTCCTGAAGCATACCCGAAGCTTCCTGCTGGATCCGGAAACCGGGGTGGAGGTTGGGGGCTTCCTCAGGGATGTGTATAGCCGGGCGATCCGGGAGCAGGCCCTCCCGCCGGTCTACCTGCTGAACGTTACCGGTGGCAAATCCTGGAAAAGGGGGACGCATTACATCAGCCTGTTTATAAGTATAGCGAACGTGCTGGATGCCTTCTACCTGTCCGGGGGGTATGAGTCCGGACGTAACGGGAACCTCAGGCAATGGCACGCAGACCACCTGAGCGGAAGTCCGTCCTTTGGCACGCGGTTCTGGCCCGGGTTCGGCCGCACCTTTTTTTTAAACCTCAGCTGGAGTTTTCTATGAAAAGAAAGTCAATAATCAGAAGGGTTGGGCATGTTTTTATCGCCTGCCTGGCCTCCGGGCTCCCGGGATGTGAACCGGACCGGGCCGCTGCCCCTGTGGCGGCGACGTGCTCCGGATTCGGGTTTCCACCCGTGACCCTGGCGGAACTAAAGGACCTGTATCCGGGGGAGGCAATACAACTTCCGGATTCCCTCCAGTGGGAGGCTTTTGTCGTTTCTTCGGATGCCTCTTCCAATATTTTCGGGGAGATCTACCTGCAGGACGCCCTGGATGGGGCTGCCGGGGGGCTGGTGTTTTACACAGACCTGTTGGAAACCCATGCAAGGGTCCCATTCGGGACACGGGTATGTGTGAATTTAAGAGGGCTCTACCTGGGGGAGTCTTCGGGGTCCTTTGAACTGGGCGGTGCCTTTCCCTCTTTCGGGAATGTCAGTGTCGGCAGGCTTCCGGCGAATCTTTTTGCAGACCATATCAGGGTTTTATGCGATCAGCGCGCTCCCCCTGTGCCAGCGGTCACCACCATCCCGGGCCTTTCGGACAGCCTGCTCAACACACATGTCAGGGTTGGGGGACTGGAATTCATAGAGGAGGAAACCGGGCTGCCCTTTGCCGATCCCGAAGTGGAGACCCGCCGCACACTTTCAGATTGTGAGGGAAACACACTGAGGGTTCGAAACAGCGGGTATTCGGATTTCTTTCAACAGACCCTGCCGCAGGGCCATGGGGATGTGCGCGGGATTTTGACCAAGTACCGGAACCGGTATGAAATCGTGGTCATGGACCCCTCTGATTTTCAATTTTCCGGCGACCGATGCCGGGATAACGGGCCAATCGCAAGTTCGGATTCCATCCTGATCTCCGAAATTGCCGATCCGGATAACCTCCCCGGGGCGCGCTTCCTGGAACTGTACAATTCCTCGGCCCGGGAGGTGGACCTCAGGGGATGGGAATTGCTGAGGTACACCAACGCAAATGAACAGCCCGGACGTCCGGTCCTGCTCGAAGGGTTGAAAATAGGGGCGCGCAGCACCCTGGTCTTCAGCGCGCACCCGGAAACCTTTGAAGCGGCCTACGGATTCCCCCCGGACCTGGTGGTTCCTGAAAACGGCCCGGCGGATTCCAACGGGGACGATTCCCTGGTGCTGATCGACCCCTTTGGCAACGTAAAGGACGCCTTTGGCCGCCCGGGCACGGATGGGAGCGGGACGGCCCATGAATTCGAAGACGGGAAAGCCGAAAGGCACGGGTGGGTGCAAACCTCGAGCTCTTTGTTCGAACCGAATCAGTGGCGTGTCTTCAATGATACTGGCGGGAGCACGACCCTCAACGAGCCAAAGAATGCTCCCGGGGACTTCTCGCCCGGGTCTCACCCCTCCGGACTGGATCCCTGAGGGCCGCACCGAGGATGTGGTTCCAGGATCCACGCCGCCGCGGGTTCGCAGGACCTCCTGCTCAATAAATTCAGGGGGAAGGTTCCCCCGGTTTCACTTTTCCCTTATTTTTACAACCTATGGATACAACAGATTTTTTCAACCAGATACGGGAAGGAAACCTCCCTGCCATCGAAGCCCTGGTCGATCGGCATCCCGACTTGTTGCACAGCCGGGACCAGCGTGGGTCAACCCCCCTGATCCTCGCAGGATATTACAATCACAAGGACGTCGTCCGATTTATGCTCGAACGGGGGGCGCCTGTGGACGAAAAGGACAGTTCCGGGAACACGGCCCTTATGGGGGCCTGTTTTAAGGGCTATGCGGAGATCGCCGAAATCCTTATCGATGCCGGGGCGGATGTCAATGCGAGAAACGGAATGGGAGGCACCTGCCTTATTTTCGCCATTACTTTTAACCGGGAACCTATCGCCAGGCTCCTTTTAAACAGGGGGGCCGATGCGGATGCCCGTGACCCGGGTGGCAAAACCGCCCTGGATTACGCCAGGGCCCAGGGGCTGGTGAACCTGATCCCACTACTAGAAGGTCAACCGTGAAGGACCAGGGGATGCGGGTAGCGTTGCTCCAGAGCGAACTGATATGGGAGGACCCTGCGGCCAACCGGGGGCATTTCGGCCGCCAGATAAATTCCCTGAAGGGTTCCGCCGACCTGGTTGTCCTGCCCGAAATGTTTACCACGGGCTTTACCATGCATCCGGAAAACATACCTTCCCGGGAGGCGGACCTCACCCTGGAATGGATGCGGGAACTCGCCTCGGGGAACAAAATGGCCCTGACCGGGAGCCTGGTGTATCCGGAATCGGGGGGGTACTGCAACCGCATGGTTTTTATGCGCCCTGACGGGAGGCATGAGTATTACGACAAAAGACACACCTTTACCCTTGCGGGGGAGGATAAGGTTTACCAAAGGGGAAAGGTCCGCAAGACGGTGGCCTATGGCGGTTTTTCCTTCTGTCTCCAGATATGCTACGACCTGAGGTTCCCGGTCTGGTCCCGGAATACGGACGATTACGACGTACTCCTCTATGTCGCCAACTGGCCCGATACCCGGATAGCAGCCTGGGATACCCTGCTCAGGGCCCGGGCGATCGAAAACATGTCCTATGTGGTGGGGGTGAATCGGATTGGCGCCGACCCCAACGGGCTTGCCTATACCGGTCACAGCGCCGTATACGACGCCCTGGGTAACCGCCTGGCATTTTCCGACAAAGAGGGGATCCTTCAGGTAACCCTGGAGAAGGGAGGCCTGCAACACGCCCGCAGGTCGTTAAAATTCCTGCAGGACAGGGATCGCTTCAGTTTTGAATTGTAAAAGTTTCCACCTTTTCCCAGTTGGCGCGGACTTCGATGGCTCCCGGCAGGTAAATAATGCGTTCAGGCTGGATTTTATCCAGGAAGTTCCCCGTATCCCATCGGCCGTTTTCGTTCCTGTCGTAAATCAACCGGATCCGGTAGTTTCCAGGGCCCAGGCTGTTGAATTCAACTTCTGAATTTTCCCGCAAATAAAAACTTCTGGCAAATTCGTCCTTTTCATTGACCAGTTCCACCACCATGGGGAGCACCACGTTGCCCTGCAACCTGAGCCGGAGGATGCCATAGTCCTCCGGACTTCGGGTAGTCCAGCGGTTGCGGAGGGTGTCATTGGAATCCCCGAAGAAATCTGTGACCGCTCCGGGGAGCACGTCTATAAGGTAGGTTTGTTCCGGTTCTTTCTCAAATTCGAGGCGTACCCTGTTTAAAATGGTGTCGAGGACCGGCTTGAAAACGACCGTTGTGCTGTCCTTGCGCATCATTTTAAACAGGGAAGTGTCGATTTTTTGAAGGGGCAGGGAAGCCTTGAGGAAAACCGTGTCGGTAAAATTCAGCGTTTGGGTGGGGGACCAGGAAAGGGCCAGGGTATCGGGTGCCCTGGAAATCGGCTTTATGCTGAAGGTATCGGCCTTTGTTTCCATTTCCGGGTGCCTGA
>CAZUZE010000126.1:0-6532 GCA_964624565.1 uncultured Robiginitalea sp. | reverse complement strand
TGGCCTCCCTGAACATTCTCGGGATATTTATCCTTTCGCTCCTGATCATCCCGATCGTTTACAGTTTTATGCCCCTGCCCAGGACAAAACACCTCAAGCACCTGAACAAAAAGTGGATAGATGGGTTCGTGAACTGGATGGAGCGGATCGTACGCCACCACCGCATCGCGGTATATTTCGCAGCCGTGGGCCTTTTGGTCGCCAGCGTTATCGGGATCTACCAGATTGAAATTTCCGGAAGCCCTATTGAGGATATGCCCAAAAAAAGCGGTTTCGTTAGGGACATCCGGTTTTTTGAATCGGAGTTCGACGGGATCATGCCCATTGAAGTGGTCATCAACACAAACCAGCGGAACGGGGTGCTGAAACCGGCTACCCTGCGACGCATGGACGAGCTCGATACCTATATCGAGGAAATCCCGGAACTCTCCCGGCCCGTATCGGTGGTCAACCTGGTAAAGTATTCGAAGCAGGCCTTCTACAACGGCCTTCCGAAGTACTATCAGCTGCCCACCTCGCAGGAGAGCAACTTTATCCTCAACATCGCGCGTAAATCCGGTGGAAACGGGAACCTGCTGAAAAGCTTTGTCGACAGCACCGGGCAGATCGCCCGTATGACCACCTATATGCGGGATGTGAAAACCGACCGGATGGAGGCCATAGAACAGGGGTTGCTGGAGGAGATCTCCAAGGTCTTCCCTTCCGAGCGGTATGAGGTCTTCCTCACCGGGAAGGCCCTGCTGTTCCTCAAGGGGACCAAGTATCTGGTCCGGAACCTGCTGATGTCCCTCGGGCTGGCGATTTTGCTTATCGCCCTGTTTATCGCCTACCTGTTCCGCTCCTTCCGGATGATCATCATCTCCCTGATTCCCAATATCCTGCCGCTGATCATTACTGCTGGTATTATGGGTTTTGCAGGTGTGCCGATCAAACCTTCCACCATCCTGGTGTTCAGCATTGCGTTCGGGATTTCCGTGGACGACACCATACATTTCCTGGCCAAGTACCGGCAGGAACTGGCTACCCATCACTGGCGGGTACAAAAATCCGTCTACGCTTCCCTGAGGGAAACAGGGGTGAGCATGTTTTACACGTCCATTGTCCTGTTCTTCGGGTTCTCTGTTTTTGTCATCTCGAGTTTCGGTGGGACGGTTGCCCTGGGGGCCCTGGTTTCAACCACCCTGCTTTTTGCCATGCTCGCAAACCTGATCCTGCTCCCTTCCCTGTTGCTTTCCCTGGAAAAAAGCATCGCCAACAAAAAGACGCTCAAAGAACCACAGATCGATATCCTTCCCGGGGAATCCGATTCCCAGAGCGAAACATCCTCGGGGGGCGGGGACCGGTAGCACTGGGTTTTTACCCTTGAAATTGGGTGAGCGGTTTGCCTCAAACACGTATCTTTGCCCCGTAAAAAACACAGGAAGCAAGCCATGAAAAACTCCACGGTTAAAGCGGTTTTGCAGGATCCGAAATTCCTGCAGGAAGTACAGGTCTCCGGTTGGGTACGCACCTTCAGGAGCAATCGCTTTATCGCCCTTAACGACGGCTCCAGCCTGCAGAACCTGCAGTGCGTGGTCGATTTCGAATCTTTTGACCCTGAGGTGTTGAAGCGGGTCACCACCGGGGCTGCACTCTGCCTGAGGGGTACGCTGGTGGAAAGCCAGGGTCACGGGCAGCAGGTGGAGCTGCAGGTAGGGGAACTGGAGATTTTAGGGGATGCCGATCCGGACCGTTATCCGATACAGCCCAAGAAGCACTCCATGGAATTCCTGAGGGAACAGGCCCACCTGAGGGTCCGGACCAATACCTTTGGGGCTGTAATGCGCGTGAAGTCTGCGCTTTCCTTTGCAGTCCACCAGTATTTTACTTCCAACGGGTTTTACAATTTCCACGCCCCCATCATTACCGGGTCGGATGCGGAGGGCGCCGGGGAAATGTTCCGGGTAACTACCCTGGATCCCAAAAACCCGCCCCTTACGGAAACAGGGGCCGTCGATTTTTCAAAGGACTTCTTCGGGAAGGAAACCAACCTCACGGTTTCCGGACAGCTCGAGGCAGAGGCCTACGCCATGGGACTGGGAAAAGTATATACATTCGGGCCCACTTTCCGGGCTGAAAATTCGAATACCTCCCGCCACCTGGCGGAGTTCTGGATGATTGAACCAGAGATGGCCTTTTACGACCTGGATGCCAATATGGACCTTGCTGAGGACTTCATACAGTACGTGCTGCGCTATGCGCTGGAACACTGTGGGGAAGATCTCGAATTCCTGCAAAAGCGCCTCCTTGATGAAGAGAAAACAAAACCCCAGGAAGAGCGCTCAGAGATGCCCCTTATCGAAAAGCTCCACTTTGTCACCGACCAGCCATTTAAACGGGTCACCTATACCGAGGCCATCGACATCCTTAGAAACAGCAAGCCCAACAAGAAAAAGCGCTTTAAATACCCTATTGACGCCTGGGGGGCCGACCTCCAGAGCGAACACGAGCGCTTCCTGGTGGAAAAGCATTTCAAATGCCCGGTTATCCTGTTCAACTATCCCGCCTCGATCAAGGCCTTTTATATGCGCCTGAACGACGACGGGAAAACGGTCCGCGCGATGGACATCCTCTTTCCCGGAATCGGGGAAATCGTCGGGGGTTCCCAGCGTGAGGAGCGCCTGGAGGTGCTCATTGAAAAAATGAACCTGCTGGGGATTGATGAAAAAGAGCTTTGGTGGTACCTGGATTTGAGGAGATTCGGCACAGCGGTCCACAGTGGGTTCGGCCTCGGGTTTGAACGCCTGGTGCAGTTCGCCACGGGCATGGGCAACATCCGGGATGTCATCCCGTTCCCGCGCACACCCCAGAATGCGGAGTTTTAAGGGAATTCCCTAACTTTAAGAAGACCGAACGCGGATAATCCATGCTCAAGCAACACCTTCAGTTCAAGCTTTCCCAGAAGCTGTCTCCTCAGCAAATCCAGCTGATGAAACTCATTCAATTGCCTACCCAGGCCTTTGAGCAGCGGCTAAAGCAGGAACTGGAGGAGAATCCCGCCCTGGAAGCCGGCCGTGCCGAGTCGGAGAACACGGGGGAAGAGTTTGATGACGCCTACGACTCTTCCGGGGAAAACGAGGTCATCGATACAGACGATATCAATATCGACCAGTACCTCAGCGACGACGAAATCCCGGAATACCGGACGCGAAGCGACAATTACGGGGACGAGGCGGAAAAACAGGTTCCCTTTGCCGCCGGCATCTCCTTCAACCAGTATTTGATTAACCAGCTAAACACGGAATACCTCGACGACGAGGAGTGGCAAATAGCCGAATTCCTGGTGGGCAGCATCGACGAAAGCGGCTATATCCGGCGTCCGATCCCCGATATCATGGACGACTTGGCCTTTACCCAAAACATCTTTACGGACGAGAAGACGATCCTCGATGTGCTGGAAAAAGTGCAGCAGCTGGACCCCCCCGGGGTAGGGGCCCGGTCCCTGAGCGAATGCCTCCTGCTGCAGTTAGACCGGAAAGAACCTACCCCGGCCGTCCAGACGGCCAAAGAAATCCTGGAAAAGTCCTTCGACCACTTTTCAAAGAAACACTACCAGAAGCTCATGCAGCGCCATGACATAAGTGAAGAAACGCTGAAAGGGGCCATACAGGAAATCGAGAAGCTGAATCCCAAGCCCGGGGGTTCCTACTCAGGGGGCAACAAAATAATTGAGCACGTAGTCCCAGATTTTACGATCCGCATCGTGGAGGGCGAACTGGAATTGAGCCTCAACGGAAGGAACGCACCCGAACTCCATGTATCCAGGGGGTATTCGGACATGCTCGCGGGCTATAAAAGTTCCAGGGAAAAATCCCAATCCCAGAAGGACGCCGTCATGTTCATCAAGCAAAAACTCGATGCCGCCAAATGGTTTATCGATGCGATCAAACAACGGCAACAAACCCTCTATACCACGATGAACGCCATCATGAATTATCAGAGGGAATATTTCCTTACAGGGGACGAGCGCAACCTAAGGCCCATGATCCTCAAGGACATCGCCGATGAAATAGGAATGGATGTCTCAACGGTGTCCAGGGTAGCGAACAGCAAATACGTGGACACTCCCTACGGCACCAAACTGATCAAGGAGTTCTTTTCGGAATCCGTTAAAAATGTCGAGGGGGAGGATGTGTCGACCCGGGAGATCAAAAAGATCCTCGAAACCGTCATAAACGGGGAAGACAAGCGAAAACCCCTTACCGACGACAAGCTGGCGGGAATCCTCAAGGAAGAGGGGTATCCCATCGCAAGGCGGACTGTGGCCAAATACCGGGAGCAGCTGGGTATCCCTGTGGCCCGGCTTCGAAAAGAAATCTGATGCGCCTGCTGAGTAAACTTATTGGCATTCTTGTACATCCGATGCTGGTCCCCCTTTACGGGAGCGCGTTCTATTTTTTGGTTACCCCCAAGTTCAGCCCCAGGGAACTCGTCGAGGGCAACCTGATTCCCATTGGGATCCTCACGGTACTGATCCCCATGGGGAGCCTTCTGGTCCTCAGGCAATTTGGAATGATCCGGTCACGGCTGGCCCTCTCGGCCGAGGAGCGCATTTACCCGCTGCTCATCTACCTGGCCCTGATACTCATGATCCTCATCCGGGTAATCCCGCGGAACTACACCGTAGAACTCTATTACTTTTTTATGGGTATCGCCCTGGCCACGACTTCCTGCCTGCTCCTCGCCCTGCTGGGCAAAGTGGTGAGCCTGCACATGGCGGGCATTGGAAGCCTGCTGATGTTTATGGTGAACCTCAGCTTCCATTTTGAAAAGAACATTGTGCTTGCGATCAGCCTGTGCACACTGGTGACGGGGCTTCTCGCCTCCACCCGGTTGTTCCTGAACCTTCACGGAAGGGCTGCCGTCCTGACCGGCTGGCTGATCGGTTTGGTTTCCCAGCTTATCCTACTTAAGTTCTGGTTCTGAGAACGGCCTTTAAAGTTCAGGCATCCATTCCTAGTAAACCGCCTACAGGATATAGAAAATAAGGCCCAGCCTTAAGGGGACCATTTCCAGTTGCTTTCCGTCCGGGCCAAGTGTGCCATCCTCAAAAAGGGAATTCAACCCGTAATACAGGTGCAGGTTAAAGGTATTGTACCCGAGGTTCAGGGCCAGGCCATAGGTAAAATTCCTGGTGTCCGGATTGTTGAAGCTGTCGGTAAAGGCATCGGTGACGAACTTGGAGCGCGACCCGGCGACATAGGCGAATTTGAACCCCCCGTATACCCGCCAGAATTTATAAGACTCACGTGTGGAATTGCGCCAGCGGAATTCCAGGGGGACTTCAATCAGGTGTGTCTCCAGCTTGTTTCGCCTGTAGGAATCTCGGTCCTCGAGGATTGCGTACTCAATGCCTTCCGTGCCCTCGAAAGCCCTCAGGTTGGAATAGTAGGAGTTAAACCCATACCCAAGGCCGATCCCCAGGGCCATGGTACAGGACCGGTTCAGGGGGATGTCCCTTATAAATCCCCCCTGCAGCCCGTACGAAAGGCCATTTTGAGAAGCGCCTTCCGGGAACTTTAAAAGGGCGTTAAAGGTAATCCCCAGGTAGAACTGATCTTCCCGATAGCGCTCCTGAAGGGGGACCTCCCGCAGTTCCTGTCCCATTGCTGGTAGCAGCGGCAGCCAAAGAAGGAATAAGAGCCAATGCTTCATAGAATCACCCTTGCACAAAAAAACGCTTCAGATGTTGAAGCGTTTTATACCAATCTAGTTTGAAAAAATACTATTGCAGGTTTCGGAACGCATCCCCTTCGAAAGTAGTGTAATTCACCTTCAGCGCATTCACCTTTCTCAGTTCCTGCTTGATGTCCGAAATCAAACCCATGTTAGCGTTCTTATCGACCTTTAGGGCAGTGGTCAGTACATTTTGCAGTTCCTGTGGCTTTTTGGCCCGCTCCTGCAAAATAAATTCCCCCACTTCCGAAACATTGGCAAACTTGTCGTTCAACTGAATTTTTGGTTCAGAGCCAAAGACCTTCTGGTACTGGCTGGTCGGTTTTCCAACGTAGATGTAAATAACCCGGTCCTTCTTTTCCAGCTTCTTGGTCTCGCTGGCATTGGGTAGGGTGTTCTCCACCATGAGGGAGCTGTCCTTCATGGTCGTTACGGTCATAAAGAAGAACAGGAGCATAAATACAATATCCGGGAGGGATGCCGTGGAAACTGCTGGTAAATCTCCGTCCTTTTTCTTGTTAAACTTCGCCATGAAATTTGGGATTAGTTGGCACTGGTTTCCGCCTCAGATAACTTCTGGGGGAACAGGTCCTGGATTCGTTTTACTTTGTCTTTCAGTTCATCCCGCACACTGGAGGGCGTCTCCGGGTTGAGGAATTCGGCTTCCATGTCCGTGAAATTCCGGTTATAAAGGCGCTGGGCCTCCCGGTTCCTCAGTTCATTGTAGGCCCCTACGAGCTCATTCTGAACCGTGATGTAGGTGGAATACTTGGTTTCCCGGTCGTTCTTAAGGGAAATGATCGCCTTGGTTGGGTTG
>CAZUZE010000125.1:0-6544 GCA_964624565.1 uncultured Robiginitalea sp. | reverse complement strand
CACTTCGGCAACTCGCCAGGAAGCGGTCGTAGTATCCTCCACCATACCCAATCCGATGGCCCTGCAGGTCAAAACAAAGCAGGGGGACGAAGACGACATCCAACTGGGTGGGGTCCACCTGGAGGCCGGATACGGGCTCCGGGATGCCAAGGGCGCTTTTTTTCATGGGGGTGGAGTCGGTGAGCAGGATGTGGGTGAGCTCGTGTTTGCCGCTGACCCTGGGCAGGACGATGTTTTTGTCTTTCCCCTGCAGGATAGTGAGCAGGAAGGAAGTGTCCACTTCTTTCTTTTCGGGGATACTCAGGAAAAGGTGATAAAAAACGCCGTCCCAGATTGGTAATCCAAGACAGCGGTTTGCGATTTTTAGACTCTCCGGTTCCACCAGGGACCGGGGAAATTCACTGCGTTTTTTGAGAAAGGAAGATCGAAGCTCGCTCTTTTGCATCGCTTCTGCTTACACCTTCACGTGGGGGAACGTTTCTCTCAAAGTGCTATTCCTTGGCCGATACGGCCACATACACTTTAAAGAAAAGCATCAGTATGAGGTACATTCCCAGGGTGATGAGATAATTGTCCATAAGGTGCTTGTTAGATTGCGTTTAAATATAAAATAATAACTCAAAATTTACTATGAACGGTATCAATTAATCGATGAAATACACACATTTGACATTATTTTAACAGATGCCGCTTGATCCATTAAACGGGAGAAATAGCCTTTTAGTATGCTAAGTGGCTTGAAAACAGCCTTATAAGAGGTGAACTTCCCGTTCGCATCAGCCAAAATTGGCATGTAAGGCTGCAATTTCCCTGCATATGCTTGTTTTTTAGGTCCCCGGGGGAATATGTGGGGCCCCTGATGTGAAAAAGCGGAGAGGCCGTATCTTTGATATCAGTATCTACCCCCAATGGACGGACCCGAACTGGACATACAGCTCAAGACACTGCCCGAAAGCCCGGGGGTCTACCAGTTTTTTGATTCTGACGATAAGATCCTCTATGTGGGGAAGGCCGTGAACCTCAAAAAAAGGGTGGGGTCCTATTTTACAAAGACCCATCAGAACGGGAAAACCAGAGTGATGGTTCGTAAAATCCGTTCGGTCCGGCATATAGTGGTGCCCACTGAATCCGACGCCCTCCTCCTCGAAAACAACCTGATCAAGAAACTACAGCCCCGTTACAATGTCCTCCTTCGCGACGACAAGTCGTATCCCTGGCTGTGTATCAAAAACGAGCGGTTCCCGAGGATATTTCCCACCCGCAAGCGCATCCGCGACGGGTCCGAATACTTTGGCCCGTATACCCAGATGCGCACGGTCCGGGCACTTCTGGACCTCATCAAAAGCGTGTACCCGCTGCGTACCTGCAATTATGACCTCTCCGAGGAGAAGGTCCGGGCCGGGAAGTACAAATTGTGCCTGGAGTACCATTTGGGGAATTGCCTGGGCCCGTGTGAAGGGCTGCAGGATGAAGCTTCTTACCAAAGGCAGGTGGACGACATCCGGGAGATCATCAAGGGGAACTTCAAATCCTCCCTGCAGTATTTCCGGAACCGGATGGAACACCTGGCTTCCCAAATGCAGTTTGAGGAGGCACAGCTGATCAAGGAGAAAATCGAAGTGCTGGAGAACTACCAGGCCAAGAGTACTGTGGTGCATCCCAAAATATCCAATGTGGATGTTTTTTCGATTGTCTCGGATGCCACACACGCCTATGTAAATTATATGCAGATCAGCCATGGCCTGGTGGTGCGTTCCCATACGATGGAGATCCGCAAAAAACTCCAGGAATCGGACGAGGACCTGCTGGCCCTGGCCATCGTCGACCTTAGGGAGCGCTTTGAGTCTGAGTGCCGTGAAGTCTACCTTCCTTTTCCCGTGCCCCTGTCGGGGGAGATTAAAATCAGCGTGCCCAAACTGGGGGATAAGCGGAAAATCGTCGAGCTCTCGGAGCGCAATGCCCGGTTTTACCGGCAGGAGCGCTTCAAACAAATCAAAATCACAGATCCGGACCGGCACACCACCCGGGTGATGGAGCAAATGAAGCGCGATTTAAGGCTTTCTGAGGAACCCCGCCACATCGAGTGTTTTGACAACTCGAATATTCAGGGGACGAACCCGGTGGCTGCCTGCGTGGTTTTCAGGGATGGGAAACCTTCCAAGAAGGAATACCGACATTACAACATCAAGACGGTCACAGGGCCGGATGACTTTGCCTCCATGGCAGAAGTAGTTTACCGCCGCTACAGGCGTCTGGTCGAAGAAGGAGCCTCCCTCCCCCAGCTTATTGTCATCGACGGGGGGAAGGGGCAGCTTTCCGCCGCCCTGCAAAGCCTGGAGCGCCTCGGGCTCCGCGGGCAAATTGCGATTATAGGGATTGCCAAGCGCCTGGAGGAGATTTACTTCCCCCAGGATCCGATACCCCTCTACCTGGACAAAAAGTCCGAAAGCCTGAGAATTGTACAGCAGCTTCGCAATGAGGCGCATCGGTTCGGGATTGCGTTCCACCGGCAAAAAAGGAGCAAGGCGGCGATTCACTCGGCCCTGGAGGCCATCGAGGGAATCGGGGACAAGACGGCCCGTCAACTCCTGCGAAAGTTTAAATCCGTCAGGCAGATCCGGGAGCGCTCCCTGGAGGAACTCACTGAAGTTATCGGCCCGTCCAAAGCCCGCAAAGTCTATGATAGTTTGCGCAAATAAAGTACCTTCACCCTATGCGCTTTATATGGATTTTTCTGCTGCTGATACCCCTGGGGGCGCGCCCCCAGGAACCTGTTGACACAGGTGAAGACCTCAAGGTGGGCCTGGTGCTGAGCGGGGGGGGTGCCAAGGGGATGGCCCATATCGGCGCCCTGAAAGTCATTGAGGAAGCGGGTATCCGGATAGACTACATAGGGGGTACGAGCATGGGTGCCATCGTCGGGGCGCTTTACGCTTCCGGGTATACCTCCGGGCAACTCGATTCGCTGTTCAGCAGCAACGACTTCGCAGCCCTGATCCAGGATGAATTACCGCGGACGGCAAAACCGTTTTACGAAAAGGAGGCCGCGGAGCGCTATGCCCTGACCCTCCCCTTCCAGAAGTTTAAGGTAAGTATTCCCGCCGCGCTCTCCGGGGGGCAGAATATCTACAACGAACTCGTGGAGGCCCTCTACCACGTAAAGGATATCTCGGACTTCAACGAGCTGCCCATCCCCTTTTTCTGCATCGCCACCGATGTTGAAACCGGGCAGGAAGTCGTTCTCGACAAGGGGTTCCTGCCAGAGGCCATCATGGCCAGCGGGACCTTCCCTTCCCTCTTCAGGCCTTCCGAGGTCGACGGCCGGGTGCTCATCGACGGAGGCGTGCTGAACAACTATCCCGTGGACCGCGTGCGGGCCATGGGATCGGACCTGATTATCGGGGTAGACGTACAGCACGGCCTTCGGGGGCGGGAGGAACTCAATTCGGCCACGGAGGTTTTGCTGCAGATCAACAATTACCGGACCGTGGGGCAGATGAAGGAGAAGTCCCTGAAGACAGATGTCTACATAAAACCGGAAATGCAGAACTATTCGGTCATCGATTTTGAAGCACAGGACAGCATCATTGCCGAAGGTGTGCGCGCGGCACGGGACCAGTGGGAAACCCTCAGGCAGGTCGCCTCTCGCCAGCGGGTTTCCGAAAAAAAGCGAGGGGTTCCCAAAGCAGTCGATTCCCTGGTGATCAACCGCCTGGTCATCCGTGGGAACACCACCTATTCCAGGGGGTTTATCAAGGGGAAACTCCGTTTCGACCTCTCCGAAAAAATTGCCTTTGAAGACCTTAAGGAGGGGATTGTCAACCTGGCGGCAACCGATAACTTCACCACGATCCGATATGAACTGGTGGCCAACGGGATCGGGCAGGACCTGGTGCTCCTTCTGCAGGAAGATCCCGTGCAGTCCTATATCCGCTTCGGCCTGCATTACGACGATTTGTACAAAAGCGCGGCATTGGTCAACCTGACCCAGAAGAAATTGCTGGCCGATGACGATGTGGCCTCTGTGGACCTTATCCTCGGGGACCATATCCGCTATAACGTCAAGTACTTTGTCGATAAAGGGAGTTACTGGAGTTTCGGGCTCAATTCGAGGTACAACAGTTTCGACGAGGAAATCGATTTCAGTGTGTTACAGTCCAACTTTAACATTCGTTCGTCCCCGGATGTGAATGTGATCAACCTCGATGTGTCTGACCTCACCAACCAGATATACGCCCAAACGGTACTCAGGGAAGAGTTTGCCTTTACCCTGGGCCTTGAACACAAACTGCTCAAGTACAGTACACGGACCCTAAACGAATTGCCAGGAGGGGAGCTTGGTCCCGGGGCCCAGCAGAGTTCGTCGGGCCGGATTTATTTTGAGAACAGCAACTATTTCAGCACCTACGGCCAACTGACCCTGGACACCTACAACGACAAGTATTTCCCGAGCAGGGGGCTCTATTTTGACGGCGATTTCCACCTCTACCTCTTTTCCTCGGATTTCAACGACAATTTCTCCGAGTTCTCCATCGGAAAAGCGCGCATGGGGGCGGCCTTCCCCCTTGCCTCCGGCCTCAGCCTGAACCTGGAAACGGAGGGAGGCTTTAAACTCGGGGTTTCGGATGTGACCTCCCTGGATTTTGTGCTCGGGGGGTACGGGGCCGAGATGATCAATAACTTCGTGCCTTTCCTCGGCTATGATTTTTTGAGCCTGCCCGGGAACAGCTATGTTAAGGCTTATGGGAGGCTGGACTGGGAATTCGCCAGGAAGAACCACCTTACGTTTTCGGTCAATTACGCCAATGTCGCCGATGACCTCTTTCGCATAGGGGAATGGTTTACGCCCCCCGACTACTCCGGGTACGGGATCGGATACGGGTGGGCTTCGTTTTTCGGGCCGGTACAGGTGCTGTATTCCTGGTCCCCCGAGGGAGGCAACAACTTTGTTTTTTTCAGCATAGGGTATTGGTTCTGAGCGGGATCATCGCGCTTCCTCAGGTTTCTCCGCCTCGCCATTTTTTCCGATATTTGTACAAAGCAGCATACATGATTGTCTTGCGAACGGATATCACCCCCCATCTGCGTGCCATGTGGTAAGGAACAGATCGCCGGAGTCTTCACAGCCGGGTACTCAACCCGCTTATAGTTAAAGTTTTAAACCCGTTAAAAATACATCATGTCATCAGTAGACAGCACTTCGTTAAAATTGCCAAAGGAGAATCCGGAAGCACAGGATTTTCTGCCCCTTCTTGGAACCGACCACGTTGAACTGTACGTGGGGAATGCCAAACAGGCCGCCCACTATTATATGTCGGCATGGGGTTTCCAGCCCCTGGCCTATGCCGGCCTGGAGACCGGGATGAAAGACCGGGTCTCCTACGTCCTCAAACAGGACAAGATCCGCCTGGTCCTGACCTCCCCCCTCAAGCCCGGGGGAGATATCAACAGGCATATTGAACAGCACGGGGACGGTGTAAAGGCCATTGCCCTCTGGGTTGACGATGCCACCCATAGTTACCGGGAAACCGTGAAAAGGGGTGCGGAGCCCTATTTCGAGCCCAAAACCCTCAGGGACGAGTTCGGGGAGGTGGTCCTGTCGGGGATCCACACCTATGGAGAGACCGTTCACGTCTTTGTGGAGCGCTCCGCCTACACCGGCCCGTTCCTGCCGGGGTACCGGGCATGGGACCCCTATTACAAGGCGGCCCCTATCGGACTTAAATACATCGACCACATGGTGGGCAATGTCGGGTGGAACGAGATGAACAAATGGGTGAAATTCTATGCCGAGGTGATGGGGTTTGCCCAGTTGATTTCCTTCGATGACAAGGACATTTCCACCGAATACACCGCCCTGATGAGCAAGGTGATGAGCAACGGGAACGGCCGCATAAAATTCCCGATCAATGAGCCCGCCGAAGGCCGGAAGAAATCGCAGATAGAGGAGTACATCGAGTTTTACAACGGGGCTGGGGTACAGCACCTGGCATTGGCCACGGACAACATCATCGAAACCGTAACAGCCCTGAAAAACCGGGGTGTGGAATTCCTTACCGTCCCCCCGGCCTATTATGAGGACGTCCTCGACAGGGTGGGTGAGATCGACGAAGACCTGGAGCCGCTAAGCAAACTGGGTATTCTCATCGACCGGGATGATGAAGGCTACCTCCTACAGATATTCACCAAACCTATCCTGGACCGCCCAACCCTGTTTATCGAGATCATCCAGCGCAAAGGGGCCAAGTCTTTCGGAAAGGGAAATTTCAAGGCGCTCTTTGAAGCCATTGAGCGGGAACAGGAGTCCCGGGGGACCCTCTGACCCATCCAAATCTTAATGATTTCTGAAATTCGCCAGTTAAACCGATAAAAGATTGTTAAGACCGCAGTTAAAGTCCGTTAAAATGAAACGAACCACAGGGTTGTTGTCTTACTTTTGATATCACAAGGGGTGGTTCCCTTGGAACTTTAAGTATTGGTTTTTCATAATTAAAGTTTGGTTGGTTATTTAGGAAAAGCCCCGGTCGCCCGATCGGGGCTTTTT